>JBDSYO010000414.1:0-12325 GCA_039925625.1 Lapillicoccus sp.
GACCGCCTCCGCCAGGTCGCCGGCCTGCTCACCGCCCCGTCGGCCGTCGTCGACGGGAGGGAGACGACGCTCAACCTTGAGCTGGGCCCGGATGAGGATATCCTCGGCTTCGGCGAGCAGTTCGGCCGCCTGGTCAAGAACGGGCAACGCCTTGTGCTGCGCAGCGAGGACGCGTGTGGCACCGGTACGGGCATGGCCTACAAGCCGGTACCTGTCTGGCACTCGTCCCGCGGCTACACCGGGTTCGTCAACACCGGGGCGGTCGTCACCGCCGACGTGGGGCACTCCCGCCCGTCCGTCCTGTCGCTGGGGGTGGATGACCCGGTCATCGACCTCTACGTCGTCACGGGCGCCGACCCCGCCACCCGGCTCACTGCGTACACCGCTCTCACCGGACGACCGGACGTCCCACCGCCGTGGGCCTTCGGCTACTGGATGGGGCGCTGCCGCTACCACACCAGCGAGGAGATGCTGGAGGTCGGCCGCACGATGCGAGCGCACGAGGTGCCGCTCGACGTGCTGCACCTCGACCCCGACTGGCTGGTCGTCGACCGGCTCAACACCGACTTCATCTGGAACACCTCGCGGTTCGGCGACCGCAAGCAGTTCGTCGCCGACCTCGCCGACCTGGGTATCCGGCTCTCGGTCTGGGAGCTCCCGTACCTCGACCCGGCCTCGCCGATCTTCGAGCACGCCGAGCACGAGGGATACCTCGTCAAGCGGGTCGACGGCAGCCTGGCGTCCATCGTCAAGACGCCCACCCCCGACGGGCGCATGCGCGCGCTCATCGACTTCACCAACCCGGACGCGAAGCGGTGGTGGCAGGAGATGCACCGCGACTTCCTCGACGACGGCGTCGCCGTGTTCAAGACCGACTTCGGCGAGGCGCTACCGGACGACGTCGCCCTGTTCGACGGGACGCCGCCCCACCAGGCGCACAACCTGTACCCGTTGCGCTACAACGGTGCCGTCTCGGACGCGATCCGCGAGTTCACCGGCCGGGCCCCGCTCGTGTGGGGCCGCAGCGGCTGGGCCGGCTCGCAGCGCTATCCCGGGCAGTGGGGCGGCGACGCCGAGTCGACGGTGGCCGGCATGCAGGCGACCGTCCGTGGTGGGCTGTCCTACGCCATGAGTGCACCGGGGTTCTGGAGCCACGACATCGGTGGGTTCTTCGGTCCTGAGCTGACCCCCGCCCTCTACGTGCGGTGGACCCAGCTCGGCGCTCTTTCGCCGCTGATGCGCGCGCACGGGCTGCGCCCCCGCGAGCCCTGGGCGTTCGGCCAGGAGGCGCTCCGCATCTGCCGGGACTGGGTCCGGCTGCGGTACTCGCTACTGCCCTACCTCTGGCAGGTCGCCAACGAGTCCGCTGCGAACGGCTGGCCCGTGATGCGGCCCCTCGGCTTCCACTACCCCGCGGACCGGGTCGCCAGAAGCGTGGACGACAGCTTCCTGGTGGGCCGGGACCTTCTCGTCGTGCCGGTGTTCGACGACGGCGACGCCCCCGTCAGCCGGACGTTCTACGTACCGGAGGGCCGGTGGTACGACCTGGACGACGGGACGGTCCGTGCCGGTCCGGGCTTCTACACGCTCGACGTCCCACTCGACCGGATGCCGTTGCTCGTCCGAGAAGGCGCGGTGATCCCCCGCGTCGACGTCGACGCGACGGTCCGTTCGGTCGCGGACCTTCTCGACCGACCGTGGCGCCTACACGCCTACGGCGACGTGGACCCGGCGACCCGGACGTGGGTCGGCTTCGACGGCTCGCCGGTGCGCACGGAGGGCGAGGTCGTCCGCCATGGCGGCTGACCCGGACCGTTGGGCGGATCTGCCCGAGAAGCTGGCCGCGCTGGTGTCCGTGGCGCGCGAGCGAGGGCTTGACACCCTCGTCCTGCGCGACCCGGCGAACCTCACCTGGCTCCTCGGCGGGCGGGTCAACGTCCCCCAGACGCTCGACGCCGCGTGCCTGGACGTCGTCGTCGACTGCGCGACGCCGCCACGGATCACGGTCGTCACCAACGCGATCGAGGCACCGAGGCTGCGCGACACCGAGCTCGCCGGGCTGGACCCCACGTGGGACGTCGTCGCCTGGTGGGACGGCCGCGACCCGAGGCTCCCGCGTGGCCCCACGGTCGGCAGCGACCGGCCCATGGGGGACGCGGTCCCGGTGGCCGGTGACCTTGCGCTCCTGCGGCGTCGCCTCACCGCACGGCAACGGCGCCTGCTCCGAGCCGTATGCGGCGACGCGGCGGCCGCCACCACGGCCGCGGCCATGGGGCTCACCCCGGCGACGACCGAGTACCAGGCCGCCGGACTCCTCGCGCGCGAGCTCCTCGACCGCGAGCTCGACCCGATCGTCCTGCTCGTCGGTGGCGAGCCGCGCCTCGAAGCGCACCGGCACCCCCTTCCCACCGGAGACCCACTGGGCGGGAGGGGCATGCTCGTCGCCTGTGCCCGCCGGCACGGTCTCGTCGCCAGCATCACGCGCATCGTCTCGTTCGCTCCGCTCGGCACCGACGAGCGAGATGCCTACGAACGCCTTCTGCACGTCGAGCAGGCCTTCCTCAATGCCTCGCGGGTCAGCGCTCGGCTGGGCGACGTCGTGGCCGCCGGCACCGCGGCATACCTCTCGGAGGGCTTCGACCCGCACGAGTGGCACCGCCACCACCAGGGCGGCTTCAGCGGGTTCCAGCCCCGCGAGTTCCCCGCCTCACCGGCCAGCGACGACGTCGTCACCGAGGGCGCCGTCCTCGCGTGGAACCCGAGCGCTGCCGGCTGGAAGGTCGAGGACACGACCCTCGTGGAGGCCGAGGGTCCGGAGACCCTGGTCCACGACGACACGTGGCCGACCGTGAAGGTCGACGACCGGCTGCGCCCGGACGTCCTCGTCCCCTGACCCTGCAGATTCGTTGCCCGCCAACCCGACTCGCCGAGGAGCATCCTTGTGACCATCATCGCCAGCCATCTGATCGACGGCACCTGGGAGGACGGCGACGGCTCCGTCGACGTGACGAACCCCGCCGATGCCAGCGTCGTCGGCCGGCTGGCCTGGGGTGACGCCACGACGGCCCGCCGGGCCGCCGACGCGGCCGCGCGAGCGTTCGCCGGCTGGTCGGACCTTCCGCCGCGACGGCGGGCCGACATCCTCCTCGACGCGAGCCGGCTCATCGCGGAGCGGGCCGACACCATCGGCGACACCCTGGCGCGTGAGGCCGGCAAGCGCCGTCCGGAGGCGGTGGGCGAGATCGCGTTCAGCGCCGAGTACTTCCGCTGGTTCGCCGAGCAGGCCCGCCGTCCCCAGGGCGAGGTCATGGCCCACGAGGCCGCCGACCGTCGCCACCTCACCGTGCGGCGCCCGGTGGGGGTCGTCGCCTCCCTGACGCCGTGGAACTTCCCGTGCTCCATCCAGGCCCGCAAGCTGGCCCCCGCGCTCGCCGCCGGCTGCACCGTCGTCGCGCGGGTCTCCGAGAAGGCACCGCTCGCAGCGACCGAGATGGTGCGGGCCCTCGTCGACGCCGGCGTGCCCAACGGCGTCGTCAACCTCGTCCACGGCCCGGCCCGGGCGATCACCCAGGCCATCCTCGACCACGGGGCCGTGCGGGCCGTGACCTTCACCGGGTCGACCCCCGTCGGCCGCGAGATCATGGCGAGCGCGGCTCGCCGGGTCGTCCGGCCGCTGCTCGAGCTCGGCGGTGACGCCGCGTTCGTCGTCTTCGCGGACGCCGACGTCGACGCGGCCGTCGAGGGCGCCCTGCTCGCGAAGTTCCGCAACACGGGGCAGTCCTGCATCGCCGCCAACCGGTTCATCGTCCACGAGGACGTCTACGACGCGTTCGTGGGCGCGCTCGTCGAGCGGGTCGACGCCATGACCATGGGCGACGGGCTCAGCGACCCCACGCCCGACCTCGGCCCGGTCATCGACGGGTCGCGGGTCGCGGCCGTCGACGCCCTCGTCACCGAGGCCCTCGCCGCAGGCGCCACCCTGCTGACCCGCGAGCGGGCTCTGCCGTCCATCGGGACCTTCGTCGCCCCGACCCTGCTGGCCGACGTCCCGGACACCGCGGGCCTCGCGACCCAGGAGGTGTTCGGCCCCGCCGCCGCGGTGTTCCGGTTCCGCGACACCGCCGACGCCCTGGCCCGCGCCAACGCGACCGAGATGGGGCTCGCCGGCTACCTGTGGTCGCGTGACGTCTCCCGCTGCTGGCAGGTCGCCGAGCGTCTCGAGGCGGGCATCGTCGGGGTCAACAACGCCCTCCCCTCGGTCGCCTTCGCCCCGATGGGCGGGGTCAAGCAGTCGGGGCTCGGCCGGGAGGGGGCCGCGGCCGGCCTCGAGGAGTTCGAGGACGTCCGCTACCTCGCCCTCGGTCTCTGACGCGCGCGACATCCCGGCCGACACTCACTCCTCGTGACCCTGACCCTGATCCTGCTCCCCCTGGGGGTCGTCGCCGGGGCGCTCACGCAGCGCATCACCGGGATCGGCTTCGCCCTGGTGTGTGCCCCGCTGCTCGTCGTCATCGCCGGTCCCTTCGAGGGGGTCGTCCTCGCCAACCTGCTCAGCCTGGTCGTGGCGGCCGTCGTGTTCGCCACCCACTGGCGCGACGTCGACTGGGGCCGGGGCGTGCTCCTCGCCGCGCCGGCCCTGCTGACCATCCCCCTGGGGGCCTGGGTGGCGCGGACCGTGCCCCCCGCCCCACTCATGGTCGTCATCGGGCTGCTCGTCATCGTCGCCCTCGGCGCCGTCGTGCTCAGCGCGCGGGCCCGCGTCGTGCGCGGTCGGGCCGGGGCGGTGGGCGCCGGGGCGGCGAGCGGGTTCATGAACGTCACCGCCGGGGTCGGCGGGCCAGCCGTCGTCCTGTATGCCGTGAGCACGGACTGGGAGCACCGACGGTTCGTCGCGACGTTCCAGGTCTACGCGGTCGTCACGAACCTCGCGTCGCTCGTCGCCAAGGGCGGCCTGCACGGCATCTCGGCGGCGGCCCTCGCACTGTGCTTCGGCGGGCTCGTCGTCGGCCTGCTCGGCGGGGAGGTGCTCGCTCGGCACGTCGACCACGGCACCGCTCGGCGGCTCGCCATCGGGCTGGCGCTCGCCGGGGCGGCGCTCACCGTCGTCAAGGGCATCCTCGCCTGGTGAGCCAGCGCCCGCTCGGGCGCCATCGACGCTACTTCTTGGCGACCTCGGCGTCGTTGGACAGCGCAGCGATGAAGGCCTCCTGGGGCACCTCGACCCGGCCGACCATCTTCATCCGCTTCTTGCCCTCCTTCTGCTTCTCCAGCAGCTTGCGCTTGCGGGTGATGTCGCCGCCGTAGCACTTGGCCAGCACGTCCTTGCGCATCGCCCGGATGGTCTCGCGCGCGATGACCCGGGAGCCGATCGCCGCCTGGATCGGCACCTCGAACTGCTGGCGCGGGATGAGCGTGCGCAGCTTCGCGGCCATCTGCACGCCGTACGCGTACGCCTTGTCCTTGTGGACGATCGAGCTGAAGGCGTCGACCTGCTCGCTCTGCAGGAGGATGTCGACGCGGACGAGGTCGGCCGCCTGGTCGCCGTCGAGCTCGTAGTCGAGCGAGGCGTACCCCTTGGTGCGCGACTTCAGCTGGTCGAAGAAGTCGAAGACGATCTCCGCCAGCGGGAGGCTGTAGCGCAGCTCGACCCGCTCGGGCGACAGGTAGTCCATGCCGCGCAGGCTGCCGCGCCGCTGCTGGCACAGCTCCATGATCGCGCCGATGTACTCGCTCGGCGCGAGCACCGTGGCCCGCACGATGGGCTCGCGCACCTCGGCGATCTTGCCGTCGGGGAACTCGCTGGGGTTGGTCACCTCGATGTGCCGGTCGCCCTCGAGGGTGACGTCGTAGACGACGTTGGGCAGCGTGGAGATGAGGTCGAGGTCGAACTCGCGCTCGAGCCGCTCGCGGATGATCTCGAGGTGGAGCATGCCGAGGAACCCCACCCGGAACCCGAAGCCGAGCGCCACGGACGTCTCCGGCTCGTAGACGAGGGCGGCGTCGTTGAGCTTGAGGCGGTCGAGCGCGTCGCGTAGGTCGGGGTAGTCGGACCCGTCGATCGGGTAGAGGCCGGAGAAGACCATGGGCTTGGGGTCGCGGTAGCCGCCCAGCGCGACGCTGGCGGGCTTCGCGGCGTTGGTCACGGTGTCGCCGACCCGGCTCTGGCGGACGTCCTTGACACCGGTGATGAGGTAGCCGACCTCGCCGACACCGAGGCCCTTGGAGGGCACGGGCTCCGGTGAGATGACGCCGATCTCGAGCAGGTCGTGGGTCGCCTTGGTCGACATCATGGTGATCCGCTCGCGCGGGTTGAGGTCTCCGTCGATGACGCGCACGTAGGTCACGACGCCGCGGTAGCTGTCGTAGACGGAGTCGAAGATCATCGCGCGGGCGGGGGCGTTCGGGTCGCCGGTGGGGGCGGGCAGCTCGCGGACGATCCGGTCGAGCAGCGGCTCGACGCCCTCCCCCGTCTTGCCCGACACCCGCATGCAGTCCTCGGGCTCGCAGCCGATGAGGCCGGCCAGCTCCTCGGCGTACTTCTCCGGCTGGGCCGCCGGTAGGTCGATCTTGTTGAGCACCGGGATGATCGTGAGCTCGTTCTCCATCGCGAGGTAGAGGTTGGCGAGGGTCTGCGCCTCGATGCCCTGCGCGGCGTCGACGAGCAGCACCGCCCCTTCGCACGCGGCGAGCGACCGGGAGACCTCGTAGGTGAAGTCGACGTGGCCGGGGGTGTCGATCATGTTGAGCGCGTGGGTCACCCCGTCGAGCGCCCACGGCATCCGCACGGCCTGGCTCTTGATGGTGATGCCGCGCTCGCGCTCGATGTCCATCCGGTCGAGGTACTGCGCGCGCATCGCCCGCTCGTCGACGACGCCCGTCAGCTGGAGCATCCGGTCGGCCAGCGTCGACTTGCCGTGGTCGATGTGAGCGATGATGCAGAAGTTGCGGATGAGGTCCGGTGGTGTCGCGTGAGGGGGCAGCGCGGTACGGACCATGGGTGACACGGGCTCCAGTGTTTCACGCGGGTCGGGAGGGGCCGACCACCCGCGAACCGGTACGCGTGCGGCGGGTCCGCGCCCGCCTGCGGCCGGCGACCCGCGAGAATGACGCAGCCCCCGTCCGACCGAGGCCGGGGTGAGGAGCGGGCGGGAGGGCCATGAGCGAGGGCATGGACTCCTCCGAGACCACGGCCTCCACGCCGCCGCGGATCCCGCGCTCCTGCTCCGACGTCTACCGGCTCTGGGCGGCCGTCGGCCTGGGCCTGGTCCTGTCGTTCGTGTTCTACATCGCCCAGGACCTCTACCAGGAGCTCGGGTTCCGCAAGGTACTGACGCCCGCCCAGCAAGCCATCGAGGAGGACTACGGGGCCAACCTCATCGGCTGGGTCGGGTTCGCGGTGAGCTATCTATGGCTGGGGATCCGGGCGTTCCGGGGCAGCGACCACGCCGAGCTGACCCGCCGCATCCTCGGGTCACCACTCCCCACGTCGGCCTGGCGGCGCTGGCTGCTGGCCGGAGGCGGGAGCATCGGGTGGCCGGTGCTCATCGCCGTGTGGGCGTTCTTCACGGTGATCACCGCGGTCATCAACAAGAAGGACGTGCCGGTCCTCATCATCACCATGGCGGGCCTCACCGTGCTGAGCTGCATCGCCATCATCACCTTCAGCTTCGCCCTGTTCTACGCCCGCCGCGACATCGAGGAGGGTGGGCTGGAGTTCCAGGGCCCGGGGAAGTCGGTGTTCTCCGACTACGTCTACCTCGCCTCCGGCTGCTCCGTGACGTTCGGCACGACCGACACGACCGTCCTCAGCGCCCCGATGCGGCGCATCGTCACGTTCCACAGCGTCCTGGCGTGGATCCTCAACACCGTCGTCATCGCGGTCCTGCTGTCCCTCGTCACCAGCTGACCGGCCGCGGCAGCCGAACGCGCCGGACCCTCCGGTCCCGCCATCCGGGGAACCGGCGTCAGTCCTCGGGGAGGGTGGCGAAGCACTCCTTGACGTCGCGGGACCAGTCCGTCGAGCGCCTGGGGTGGCGCCACCGGCTCTTGACTGCGTCGCGAGCCTCCCGGTGGGTCGCGTCGCCGGCCTGCTGCGCCGCCTTGAGGTGGCGGTCCCGCCCCTTGAGGTCGTCGGCGCTGTCGGCATCGTCAGAGGAGTAGGGTTGCACATATCTTCATGTTCGAAAGTCATCAGGTAGGAGTGGTCGTGGCCGTCCCGCTGTACCAGGCGAAGGCTGAGCTGTTCCGGACGCTGGGCCACCCGGCTCGCATCCGGATCCTCGAGCTGCTGAGCGAACGCGAGCACGCCGTCCACGAGCTGCTCACACAGATCGCCGTCGAGCCGAGCAACCTCTCCCAGCAGCTGGCGGTGCTGCGCCGGGCCTCCCTCGTGGTGTCGAGACGTCAGGAGGGCGATGTCCTCTACGCCCTCTCGGTGCCTGAAGTCCGCGAGCTGCTCCTGGCCGCTCGTCAGGTGATGGGCCGGATCGCCGAGGCCCAGTCGGAGCTCCGGTCGGCCCTCGCGCTCGAGGCCGGTCAGAGGACGAGGTGAGGGTCTCCTGGACGGCGGCGGGCCGATCGGGGGGCGCCGCGGCGAGGGCGGGCTGGGCCTCGTGCGGCCGGCGCCTGCGGCCGTTGCTGCCGCGTCGAGCGGACTGGGCGGCGATGCGCCGGCAGCCGCGTCGCGATGTCCTGGCCGGGGTCACGGTGGGCCTGGTCGCGCTGCCCCTGGCGCTCGGTTTCGGCGCCAGCTCGGGCATGGGCGCGGGCGCGGGCCTCATCACGGCGATCGTCGCCGGCACCGTCGCCGCGCTGTTCGGTGGCAGCCACGTGCAGGTCAGTGGGCCGACGGGAGCAATGACCGTGGTCCTGGTGCCGATCATCGCCCAGTACGGGCCCCAGGCGGTGCTGGCGGTCGGCCTGATGGCGGGCCTCATCCTCGTCGGCCTGGCCGTTCTGCGAGCGGGCCGGTTCATCCGCTATGTCCCCGTGCCGGTGGTCGAGGGGTTCACCGTCGGGATCGCGGTGATCATCGGGCTCCAGCAGCTGCCGTCGGCCCTCGGGGTGCACGTCCACGCGGAGAAGGTGATCACCCTTGCGGCGTCGGCGTTCTCCGACGGGCTGGCGAACCCCGTGTGGGCGTCGATCGGGATCGCGGCCGGCGTCACCGTGCTGGTCCTCGTCGGAGCCCGGGTCAGGCCGGGGGTGCCGTTCTCCCTCGTCGCGGTCGCGCTCGCGACGGCGGCCAACGCCCTCCTCCACCTGGGAGCCGAGCCGATCGGCGCCATTCCCTCCACCATCCCCGCTCCGGGGCTGCCGACCTTCGAGCACTGGGACGCGCTGGTGCTGCCCGCGGTCGCGGTCGCTGCTCTGGCGGCGCTGGAGAGCCTGCTGTCCGCTTCCGTAGCCGACGGGATGAGCGTCGACCAGCGGCACGACTCCGACCGTGAGCTCTACGGTCAAGGCCTGGCCAACCTCGTGTCGCCCTTGTTCGGCGGCATCCCGGCCACCGCGGCGATCGCGCGCACTGCGGTCAACATCCGTTCCGGTGGGGCGTCGCGCCTCGCGGCCCTGACCCATGCCGGGCTGTTGCTGGCGATCGTGCTGGTCGCCGCCCGGTGGGTCTCGATGATCCCGCTCGCGGCGTTGGCGGGTGTCCTCGTCGCGACCGCGTTCCAGATGGTCAAGGTGTCCAGCGTCCGCGCCCTCCTGCGGGCCACCCGCGGCGACGCGGTCGTGCTCGTGACGACCGCCGTCGCCACCGTTGTCTTCGACCTGGTCACCGCCGTCATCCTCGGCCTCGTCGTCGCCGGCGGCTTCGCTCTGCGTCAGGCCGCCCAGGGCGCCAGCCTCGAGGAGATCCCCCTCCAGGAGGAGAGCCACCTCGACGAGGAGCAGTCGCTGGTGGACGAGCACATCGTCGCCTTCCGCCTCGCCGGCCCCCTCTTCTTCGCGGCCGCCCACGACTTCCTGCTGGAGCTCTCCGAAATCAGCGACATCCGGGTGGTCGTCCTGCGGATGTCGCGCGTCAGCGTCATCGACGCCACCGGAGCCGCCGTGCTGGCCGACACCGTCCGCCGGCTCGAGAGCCGTGGGGTCACGGTGATGCTCTCCGGCGTACGCCCCGACCACCAGCACGTGCTGGAGCAGCTCGGGGTCTACGAGCAGCTGGGCCACGAGCGGCATCTCTTCGCCACCACGCCGGAGGCCATCGCCCACGCGCGGCTGCACGCCGCCCGGCGCGAGCAGCCGCCGGCGCACCACGACCGCCTCGGGGGACATCTCGACGGCGGATCCCCAGGGTCCTCGAAGGGCACGACGGCGGCCATCGTCGGCCTCGACGAGAGCAGTCTCGAGCGGCGCGAGCGTCTCGCGGGGCGGCTCGGCGCCGACCTCTGACGCTCCACCACGCACGGCGGCCCGACGGCACGGCAGAGTCAGGTGCCGGTCGCCCCGTCGATGCCCTCGCGCAGCAGATCGGCGTGACCGTTGTGCTGCGCGTACTCCGCGACCATCTTGAGCAGGACGCCGCGCAGCGAGATCTCGGCGCCGTCGCGGACTCGCGTCCCCGTGTCGTCGAGGTCGTGGGCGGCCACGATCTCGCGGGACCGCTCGCACTCCCGGCGCCACTGCTCCCAGGCCTGGGCGACGTCGCCGTCGAGCCGTTCGAAGTCCTGGTCGGGGTCGTCGTCGGAGTAGTAGAGCATCGGCACGTGGGAACCGGCGAAGTTGACCTGGAACCACCAGCGCTCCACCCCGGTGAGGTGCCGCAGCAGCCCGTGGAGCGTCATCGTGGAGGGCGGCATGGTGCGCCGCGACAGGTCGGGGTCGCTGACCCCGGCGCACTTGAGGGCGAACGTCGCCCGATGGTGCTCGAGATAGGCGACGAGCAGCTCGCGGTCGGTGCCCGTCTGCGGGAGCGGGGGGCGCGGGTCGTCCGCCCAGACGGGGCTGTAGTTCTCCACGGGGACCTCAGGTCGCGGGTTCATCCCTCTACTGTAGGTAGGGGGGCCGACACCCTCTCAGCCCAGCCGGCCACGCAGGCCCAGGACGCGCTCCAGGGCGCGGTCGGACTCGCCTGGGCCCAGGCCACCGGTCCCGATGGCCGTGGCGAGCGCGGAGACGGCCGCCTGGCTCTGGGTGAGGTCCTTCGCAGAACAGAGGACGAGGTCCATCCCGGCCTTCGCCGCGAGCACCGCGCGCTGTCCGGTGTCACCGAAGGCCGTCAACGCCTTGGCCTCGAGGGCGTCCGTGATCGTCACCCCTCGGAAGCGCAGCCGACCGCGGAGCTCACCCTTGATGGTCCGGCTCGACAGGCCCGCCGGCAGCCGCCGGTCGAGCGCGGGATAGGTCGCCCAGGAGGTCATCACCAGGTCGACGCCGGCCTCGATCGCCGCCCGGTAGGGCAGCTCGTCGACGGTCCTCAGCTCCCCCAGGGAGAGGGGGAGCGTGAGGGGACCGATGTCGGTGTTCTGGTCGGCGGCGGCCGCCCCGAGCCCGGGGAAGTGCTTCGCGGTGGTCACGACGCCGAGCGACTGCTGGGCGCCGATCGACGCGGCTCCCAGCTGACCGCAGACGACCGGGTCCTTGCTGTAGGACCGGCTGTACTGGTCCTCGAAGTCGCCGTCCTGGCGGTAGACATCGAGGACGGGCGCGAGGTTGCAGCTCATCCCCGCATCGAGGAGGTTCTGCGCCGCTCCGAGCCCGGCGCTCCTGGCGGTGCCCACCGGGTCCGCGGACAGCCCGATCTGCTTCTGGCTGATGCCCGGCGCACCCGGGAGCCGTTGGACGCGGCCCCCCTCCTGGTCGGTCATGAGCAGCAGCGGGTACCCGACGCCACTTCCGGCCTGGGCATCGTCGATCGATCGCGTCACCTGCTGGATCTGCTGGCGGGTCAGACCCTTGAGGTTCTCCCCGAAGAAGATGACGCCGCCGACCAGACCGGACCGGATCGCCGCGTACAGCGCGGCAGGCGGGGTCGGTCCGGCGTACGACCAGATCACGCGTTGGCCGGCCTGCTGCTCCACCGACAGGGACGACGGGCGACCACGCCCTGCGGCGTGGGCGCTCGCGGGAGCGAGCACCCCACCGCCCGCGAGCAGGCCGGCCGCACCGGCGATGACGGTGCGACGGGAGACGTGGAGTGCGGTAGGTGGGCGAGCGTCGGCCATGGTCTGCCCCTTCACCCCGCCACGCTCGCAGGGACCGACCCCAGCGTCAATCCGCGGAGCCGGTGTGCGCTAGGTGTTGAGCCCACAGAGGTTGGGTACGCGGTCGGCTGGTGAGGCGCCCTTGAGTGCGGTGTGGCCGCGGTGGTGATTGTAGG
>JBDSYO010000415.1:0-10570 GCA_039925625.1 Lapillicoccus sp.
GCCGCCGTGCCCCGCTTGTTCGTCGCCATCCGCCCGCCCGCGGCCCTCGAGGACCCGGTGGACCCGGTGGATCCGGCCGGCGCGGCATACGCCAGGCGTCGCCGGCTGGAGCTGCCGCCCGGAGTGCCGAGCGCAGCGAGCGCCTGACGGGTGCCGGCGACCGGCACCGCGGCGGTGGCGAGCCCACCCCCCGGCGTCGGCCGCGAACCGCCGGCCTCCGGGGGGCCACCGGGGGCCGCACCGAGGTCCGCACCGAGGTCCGGATCGAGGCCGTTCACCCCCCGTAACCGGGGCGGCGGCACGTCGAGCTCGACCGGGGCGGTCAGCAGCATGGTGCCGGTCTCGAGGTGGGCCAGAGCGACAGTCTCGTCGAGCGGCACCGTCTCGCCGCTCATGGTCAGCGCCACGAGCTCGCGCCGCGGCTCGACGAGCGCGAGGACCTCGCCGACCAGCAGGTGCTCGTCGACGACGACGTCGTAGCGCTGCGGGCCGACCACGACGGAGAGCCACCGCGTCCCGGCCCCGGGCGCGCGTGCCACCGGTTCGGCCACGCGCTGCTCCCCCGTCGTGCGTCCGGCCCCGGCCCGTCCTGCGCGCGGTCCGAGGATCGGTGGCAGCGTACTCGCGGCCCGGCCCCGTCACCGCGGCCAACTATCATCTGGCTCAGCGTCGGGTTGACGGCCGACGCCGACACCGGCGCTCGTGGGCGCCACCAGCGCGAGGGGGACCATGGCGGCGATCGCGGGAGCCGCACCGGCCGAGGCCGCGCGGGAGGGGCGGATCGAGCCCCCGCCCATGCCCTACGGCGAGCTCGAGCTGCAGGCCCCGCCCCCGCTCTACGCCGGCGAGGGCGCCACCTCCAACGTCCTCATGACCGCCGTCCCCATGCTCGGGTCGGTCGGCTCGGTGATCTTCGTGGCGATGAGCGGGAAGTCCGCGCAGAGCTACCTCGCCGCCGGGCTGTTCATGATCGCCTCCCTCGGCTTCGTCGGGGTGAGCATCTGGCGGGCCCGCTCGGGCAAGACCGCCCAGGTCACGAGCAACCGCCGCGAGTACCTCAGCTACCTGCGCGGCGTCCGCGAGCTGGCCCGGCGCGCCGGGGCCGAGCAGCGCCGCCACCTGACGTGGATCCACCCCGCCCCGACCGCGCTCGCCGCCGTCGCCGAGGAGGGCACCCGGGTCTGGGAGCGCTCGCCCGACGACGAGGACTGGCTCCTCGTCCGGTATGCGTGTGGGCCCCAGCGCCTCGGGCTCGAGCTCAAGCCGCCGGAGTCCGACACCATCGACAAGCTCGACCCCGTCTCGGCGTCCGCCCTGCACCGCCTCCTCGCGACGCACCGGACCCTGCCGGACCTGCCCACGGCGGTCGCCCTCGGGTCGTTCGCGCGCATCGAGGTCACCGGCGCCGAGGAGCACGCCCGGGCCCAGGCCCGGGCGCTCGTCATGCAGGCTGCGACGTTCCACGCCCCCGACCAGCTCGTCGTCGCGGTGCTCACCGAGCCCGCGTCGCTCCCGCACTGGGACTGGGTCAAGTGGCTGCCCCACGCGCAGAGCCGGCGCGAGGTCGACGCCGCCGGGCCGCGCCGCCTCGTCTGCACGAGCCTCGACGAGCTCGTCTCCCTGCTGCCTGCCGACCTCAGCGAGCGGCCGCGCTTCGGTCCCTCGCGCACCCTGACGTCGCCGCACGTGCTCCTCGTGCTCGACAACGTGTTCGTCCCGGTGGGGCACTCGGTGGTGACCGAGGACGGTGTCCAGGGCATGACGGTCATCGACATCCCGGAGCGGTGGGACGAGCTGAGCGACGACACCCGCGTCCGTCTCCACCTCGAGGGCGAGGACAGCAAGGCCGGCCGGGTGCGGGTGGCGGCCGTCGTGCCCCGGCAGGAGCCGGTGCGCGGGTTCGCCGACCAGCTGAGCATCCCGGGGGCCGAGGCCGCGGCCCGACGCCTCACCCCCCTGTACGCCGGTGAGGGTCCGGTCCGCGAGGACGTGCTGAGCAAGAGCACCGAGCTGACCGACCTGCTCGGCATCGGCGACGTGCACGCCCTCGACCTCACCCGCACCTGGCGACCGCGCCCACCGCGCGACCGGCTGCGGGTGCCCATCGGTGTCGGCGCCGACGGCAGCTCGATGAACCTCGACATCAAGGAGTCGGCCCAGCAGGGCATGGGCCCACACGGGCTCGTCATCGGAGCCACCGGCTCGGGCAAGTCCGAGCTGCTGCGCACCCTCGTGCTCGGCCTGGCCCTGACGCACTCGCCGGAGATCCTCAACGTCGTGCTCGTCGACTTCAAGGGCGGCGCGACGTTCGCGGGCATGGCCGGTATGCCGCACGTCTCGGCCATCATCACCAACCTCGCCGACGAGCTGACCCTCGTCGACCGGATGCAGGACGCCCTCTCCGGCGAGATGACCCGCCGCCAGGAGCTGCTGCGCGCGTCGGGCAACTACGCGTCGGTGCGCGACTACGAGAAGGACCGCACCTCCGGTGACCGGCCCGACCTCGCCCCGCTGCCCAGCCTCCTCATCGTGTGCGACGAGTTCTCCGAGCTGCTCTCGGCCAAGCCGGAGTTCGTCGACCTGTTCGTCGCCATCGGCCGCCTGGGCCGTTCGCTCGGCATCCACCTGCTGCTCGCCTCCCAGCGCCTGGAAGAGGGCCGCCTGCGCGGGCTCGACAGCCACCTCTCCTACCGGATCGGGCTGCGCACCTTCTCGGCCGCGGAGTCGCGCAGCGTCATCGGGGTGGGCGACGCCTACGAGCTGCCGGCGGTGCCGGGCCTCGGCTTCCTCAAGCCCGACCAGTCGACCCTGCTGCGGTTCAAGGCGGCCTACGTGAGCGGCCCGCCGCGCACCGTCGCCCGCGGGGTCGTCGGGCCCTCCGGCATCGCCCGGCGCGAGGCCTTGCCGTTCGTGCCGGGTGAGGTCGTGTCCGCCCTGGAGGCCACCGAGGCCGAGGAGGCCGCCACCACCGAGGCGGCCGCCTCCGCGGCGCCGGCCGAGAAGCGCAGCGTCTTCGACATCGCGGTCGGCGCGATGACGGGCCAGGGACCGGCCGCCCACCAGGTCTGGCTCCCGCCGCTCGACGTGCCCGACACGTTCGACCAGCTGCTGCCCGACCTCGCCGTCGACCCCGACCTCGGGCTCGTCTCGCGCGCCTGGCGCTCGCGCGGCCCGCTGCGCTTCCCCCTCGGCACCGTCGACATGCCCCGCGAGCAGAAGCGCGAGGTCCTGCAGGCCGACCTGTCCGGGGCCGCCGGTCACGTCGCCATCGTGGGCTCCCCGCGCACCGGCAAGTCGACGCTGCTGCGGGCCGTGGTCACCGGCCTGGCTCTGACGCATACCCCGCGTGAGGTGCAGGTCTACGTGCTCGACTTCGGTGGCGGCACGTTCACCGGCCTGCGTGACCTGCCGCACATCGCCGGGATCGGCACCCGTTCCGAGCCCGACGTCGTCACGCGCATCGCGGCCGAGGTGGCGGGCATCGTCGACCTGCGCGAGCAGTACTTCCGCGCCCACGGCGTCGACACCATCGAGACCTACCGCACCCGTCGCGCCCTCGGAGAAGTCGACGACGGCTACGGCGACGTCTTCCTCGTCGTCGACGGCTGGAGCACGATCCGGGCCGACTTCGACGAGCTCGAGGGCGAGCTGCAGACCCTCGCCCAGCGCAGCCTCACCTTCGGCGTCCACCTGGTCACCAGCGCGACGCGGTGGATGGACTACCGCACCGGCGTCCGCGACATCCTCGGCACCCGGTTCGAGCTGAGGCTCGGCGACGCGATGGACTCCGAGATCGACCGCAAGCTCGCCGCCAACATCCCGGCGGACCGGCCCGGCCGGGGCATCATGGCGGCGAAGTACCACTTCTTGGCCGCCCTGCCGCGGGTCGACGGCGACCACGAGCCCTCGTCTCTCGGTAGCGGCGTGCAGAAGATGGTGCGGGCCGTCGCGAACGCCTGGACGGGCGAGTCCGGGCCGAAGCTGCGGCTGCTACCCACGACGATCTCCATGGACCAGGTGCGCGCCCTCGCCCCCGACTCCCCGACCCTCCTGCTCGGCATCAACGAGCGCGCGCTCGCCCCCGTCGGGATCGACGTGCAGCGCGACCCGCACCTGCTCGTCTTCGGCAACGGCCAGTCGGGCAAGTCGGCCCTGCTGCGCACGTACATGTCGGAGGTCACCCGCCTCCACACGCCGGAGACCGCGCAGCTGTTCGTCGTCGACTACCGACGGGCCCACCTCGGGGAGTTCGCCGACGAGTGGGTCGCCGACTACGCCACCAACGCGGCCACCGCCGCCGACCTGGCGGGCGGGCTCGCCGAGTTCCTCAAGGACCGGCTCCCCGGCGGCGACGTGACGCCGGAGCAGCTGCGCAACCGCTCGTGGTGGGAGGGCCGGGAGGCGTTCGTCGTCATCGACGACTACGAGCTCGTCGCGACGAGCCAGGGCAACCCCCTCGAGCCGCTGGTCCCGCTGCTGGCCCAGGCCGTCGACATCGGCCTCCACCTCGTCGTCGCCCGCCGCACGGGCGGCGCCGGCCGGCTTTACGACAACCTCATCACCGCCCTGCGTGACCTGGCCCAGCCCGGGATGCTGCTGTCCGGTGACCCCACCGAGGGGGCCCTCGTCGGCCAGCTGCGCGCGGTGCCCGCGGTCCCGGGCCGGGCCCGGATGCTGACCCGCGACGGCTACCACCTCGTGCAGGTCGGCTGGACCCCCTCCGCCCACGGGTCCTGACGCCCACCGACGGCCCTCCAGACGCGGGAGAGGCGGGTATGCCGTCACCACACGGCATACCCGCCTCTGGTCCGAGGTGCGGGGTCGGGCTCAGACCCGCGGAGTGTCCTGAGGTCCCTGGGGGGCCGGCGGGCTGGCCGGCGGCGGCACGGGGCCACCGGTCTGGCTGTGCGAGTGCCGGGTGAACCAGCCCTTCTTCCACCCGATGAGGGCAACCCCGGCCACCACGAGGAGCGGCCAGATCCCGGCGCCCTGACCGTGCATGCCCGGGCCCATCCCCGGACCGTCCCAGCGGTCGCCGAAGAGCTCGCCGAAGAATGACAGGCCGGTGACGACCAGCAGGACGATGGACCCGCCCTCACCGCCGCGGATCGCTCGCTCGAGGCGCACCCGGCCCTGGCTGTCCGGCAGCATCAGCCAGGCGATCAGGTAGAGCAGGACCCCGGGGCCGAGCAGCCCCAGCAGGACCATGCCGACGCGGACGATGGCCCGGGAGATACCGAGCCGGTCGGCGACGCCCGCAGAGACTCCGGCGATGACCCGGTCCTGCGACCGGGTGACCGGGCTGCGGTGGAGCGTCGAGAAGAACCGGTCCAAGGCAGGCGTACCTGACGTGCCCGGGGTGGGGGTGGAGGCGGGTGTCGTTGTCATGTCTCCATCGTGTGGGCGAGCCCGCCCTCCGCACAGTGCGGAAGGTCCCTGAGCCGACCCTGACCCGACCCTGACCCGGGAGGCCACGGACTCAGGCGAGCGCTGAGGGGTCCACCTGCGGTACGTACCCCTCCCGCAGCACCGCGAGCGTCGTCGGTGGCGTGAGCAGGACCGCCGCCCCCCACCGTGGCCGGCGGCGCGGCGGGCCGTAGCCGGCTACCGTCCAGGGCACGACGAGGGAGCCCCGGACCAGCACGGGCTTCCCGTCGTCGATCGCGAACGCACCGTCCGGCACGTCGGCCCACGCCCCGCGGTGCAGCCGCTTCTCGCGCGACCGCGGCACCAGGCGTTCGGTATGCAGGCGGCGGTCGATCTCGTTGGCGCGCAACGGTTCGGCACCATCAGCGGCCGCAAGGGCAGCACGGTAGGCGTCGTAGGCTGCCCGCCGGCAGAGGGCGCAGGGTCGGTGCCCGGCCGCCAGCGCGACGGCCTCGTCGTGGAAGAACAGCACGGTGTAGTGGTGCGGCGCCCACTGCGCGGCGCGCCAGCCCCGGAACGACAGGGTGCAGGTGATCCAGAGCGCGCCGGCGTGCCGGCGCACCACCTCGCCCCGCGGCCCCGACACCTCGTCGTGCAGGATCCCGCGGTTGCCCATCCAGGCGCCCCGCAGCGGGATCGCGACGATGTCCCCGGTCGGCGTCACCCGGTTCTGACGGGGGCGGCCCTCCATCGCCCCCACGCTAGCGACGACCCATGCGGGGTCCACAACGGACGCACAGGGAACGGCGAGGTCGTGGCGACATCGTCAGAGTCGTCAAAGGTTCAACGAATTCTCAGCACCACCTGAACCACCCGGACCCACCCCGACGCCCAGGAGCACCGATGACGACCCGACCCACGAACCGAGCGCTCTCGACCACTCGCCGCTGGACCGCGGGGGCGCTCCTGGCCTCCACGCTGGCCGTCGGCGGCCTCGGTCTGCACCTCGCGGACTCCTACGCCGCGGAGCAGAGCGGCACCGTAGTGGCCGTCTCGACCCCGAGCACCACCGCGACGACCTCGACGTCGACGACGACCTCCTCGGGCACCACCTCCTCGGGCACCACCTCGGGCACCACCTCGGGCAGCACGTCCTCGGGCACCACCGCCCTCGGGTCCAGCTCGTCGAGCGCCGGCTCGACGACGACGAAGGGCTCGTGATGACCACCGACCCGCAGATCCGCACCCACACGTTCCACGCCATCGGCTGCGACCACGCGGTCCTCGTCACCGACCCCGCCGCCCTGGCCCCGGCCGCCCGGCTGGCCGAGGCCCTCGTCGCCGAGCTCGACTGCGCCGCCTCACGATTCCGCCCCGACTCCGAGGTCAGCCGCATCGCCGAGCTGCGCGGAGGCGCCGGCGACACCGAGGGCGACGCCGACGTCATGGTCGTCGTCTCCCCCCTGCTCGGCGGCTGCATCGAGGCCGCCCTGCACGCCGCCGACATCACCGACGGTCTGGTCGACCCCACGGTGGGCCGGGCGGTCGCCGCCAGCGGGTACGACGCCGACCTCGACACCGTCCGCCGCCGCGCCGGCGACGACCCCGACGACTCCGAGCCGTCCCCCGCACCGAGCGAGCCGGTTCCCGGCCCCGGCTGGCGACGCGTGGCCTACGACCCCCGCACCCGCCTCCTGACGGTGCCGCAGGGCACCCTCCTGGACCTCGGCGCCACGGCCAAGGCGTATGCCGCCGACCTCGTCGCCGAGCGGCTGGCCGCCCAGCTGCTGGGTGGGTTCCTCGTCAACCTCGGCGGCGATATCGCTGTCTCCGGCACGATCCCGGCCGACGGGTGGGAGATCGGGGTCGAGGACCACCGCGGCGTCGTCAGCCAGGTGGTCGTCAGCACCGGCCAGGCCATCGCCACCTCGTCGACCCAGGTCCGCACGTGGACCCAGGCCGGCGAGCACCGCCACCACGTCGTGGACCCGCGCACCGGGCATACCGCGGCCAGCGTGTGGGCGCTCGTCAGCTGCGCGGGGGTGACCGCCGTCGAGGCCAACGCCGCGAGCACGGCCGCGATCGTCCTCGGCGCCGAAGCCCCGGCCTGGCTTGAGGGCCACGGCATCCCCGCGCGTCTCGACTACGCCGCGCCCCCGATCGGCGCCGCCACGGTCGTCCGCTTCGCCTCCGTCGTCACCACGCCGGGCTGGCCGGCCCCCGAACGGCGCGCGGCATGAACGAGATCCTGTGGTTCGTCTCCCGCGCTACGGGCGTCGCCAGCATCCTCATGCTCACGGTCGTCGTCGTCCTCGGCCTGGTGACCGCGTCGCGCCGCGCCCCGCAGGGCATCCGCTCGGCCGTGGTCATGGGACTGCACCGGTCGCTCTCCCTGGGCGCCTCGGCGTTCCTCCTCGTGCACATCGCGACCGCCATCGCCGAGACCTACGTCAGCGTCGACCTCATCTCTGCAGTCGTTCCCTTCACCTCGGGCTACGAGACGGCTTGGGTGGGCCTCGGCACGGTCGCGGTCGACATCGTCGCGGCGGTCCTGGTGACCTCGCTGCTGCGCCACCGGCTGTCCGAACGTCTGTGGCGAGCGGTCCACTGGCTGTCGTTCGCCTTCTGGCCGATCGCCGTCGTGCACGGCATCGCCCTGGGCACCAGCGACGAGCCCGTGCTGCGCGGCATCACCGTCGCCTGCGCAGTCGCCGGAGCCGCCGCCATCGGCTGGCGGGTCCTCGCCACCAACCCCGACGCCGACCGGCGCCGCACCGTCGCCCTCCAGGAGTGGTCATGACCGACCTCGTCACCGCCCTCGCCGAGGCCGGTCTCACCGGCCGTGGGGGCGCCGGCTTCAGCACCGCCGTCAAGGTGCGTGCCGCCGCCGACCACGGCGCCGAGCTCATCGTCAACGCCTGCGACGGCGAGCTCGGAGCGGCCAAGGACGCCTACGTCGTCCAGCACCACCTACCCCTGCTCCGCCGCGGCGCCGACCTCGTCGGCGGCCGGCGGGTCCGGTACGCCGCCCGTCGCGGCAGCCACGCGCATACCCTCCTCATTCACGCCGGCCTCGACGTGCTCACCGTCCCGGACCGCTACGTGTCCTCCGAGGAGAGCGCTCTCGTCTCCCTCGTGCACGGCGGCCTGGCGCGGCCCCTGACCAAGGCCGTGCCCGTTGTCTTCGGGGCGACCGACCCCGACGGCCGTGCCCTCCCGGCGACCGTCGTGCTCAACGCCGAGACGGTGCTCCGCATCGCCCAGATCATGGAGTACGGCCCGTCGTGGTTCCGCACTTCGGTACCCCAGACGAGCCCGGCCCCCGGCTCGCCGCCATCGATGGCACCGTCTTCGCGCCCCGCGTCGTCGAGACGGCCGCGGGCGTCCCCCTCGCCGAGCTGGTCCGGGCCGCCGGCGGCACCACCGGTCTGGCGTCGGCGGTCGGCATCGGCGGTCTCAGCGGCGGCTGGCTCACCCCCGACGAGGCGCAGTCGGCGACCTGGTCGCGTGCGGGTCTGCAGGCGTACGGGTTCAGCCCTGGCCCCGGGACGGTCCTCGTGCTCGGTGCCGACACCTGCCCCCTCGTGCACGTCAGCGGGGTGCTCGACCATGCCGCAGGTGAGTCGGCGGGGCAGTGCGGACCGTGCATGTTCGGGGTGCCCGCCGTCGCCGACGACGTACGCCGCCTCGCCCAGGGCCGCCTCGACGGGCCCGGACTGCAGCGGCTCCGGGGCCGGCTCGGGCTGCTGCCGGGGCGCGGCGCGTGCCGGTTCCCCGACGGCGTGGCCGGGTACGCCCGCAGCGCCCTCCAGGCGTTCCCCGCCGAGGTCGCCGCCCACCTCGACGGGACCTGCACCGTTGCGTCGTCGATGAGGAGGAGCCATGCCGTCTCCGTCTGAGACCCGCACCACGCACCGGACGCTGCCGTTCGCCCTCGACCGCATCGCCTGCACCGGGCACGGCATCTGCGCGAGCATCCTGCCCGAGCAGATCAGCCTCGACGAGTGGGGCTACCCCGTCGTCCAGGCGGCCCTCGTCGACCCGGCGCTCGGCGACGCCGCCATCCGGCTGTGCCCCGCTCGGGCGCTCACCTGGTCGCGACAGCAGGCAGCGACGGAGGCCCGCCGATGAGCGTGGCCCTCACCGTCACGCGACGCGTCACCCAGGCTGTCCTCGGCGCTGGAGTGCTCGGGACGGCGTTGCTCGCGGGCCACCTCGCCCTCAGCCACTCGTCCGCGAGCGCCACGCCGACGACGGCCACGACGAACACGGCGCCGTCCCAGACCCATGGCCAGCAGCCCGGGTCGAGCTCGGGTCAGGCGCCCGGCCGGTCACGCGGAGGGTCGGGCTTCAGCCCGGCACCTGGTCTGGGGAGCGGCACCACAGGGGGCGGCACGTCCACCCACGGATCGTGACGGCCGTCGCGCTCGCCGGACCCGGCACCACGACCGGCTCACCACTACTGACCTCGAGGGCAGTCCTGGTGGCCTACCCGGCCGGATCGCCGCAACGACCGTTTTCGAGGTCAGTCGTGGTGGTGCCGACGACGTAGGCTGCTGGCCGAGCCGGGGCCTCTAGCTCAATGGTTAGAGCTGCGGACTTTTAATCCGCGGGTTGTGGGTTCGAGTCCCACGGGGCCCACCATTTGTGCAGGTCAGAGGCCTGTTAGGGAGAACGGCCCGCTGATTCGCGCTCTACCTCTACCCGATCTTCTACCGAGCCCGTTCTAGCTCATGTCCCGGGCTCCTGAGGGCTACGGCGTTGTGCTGCAACGCACTGGTCGGTGTTGGAAGGGGACCTCGGGGCGAGGACACCTGAAGTCGCAGAGTCCGTAGGCGGCGGTGTCGGCTCGTGCTGATTGATGCCGCTGTCTCGCTCGGCACGCCAATGATCGCGACGGGGCGGTGGTTGGTGTACTCGCTGCCGTCGGGCCCGCCATCCATGTCACAGTCGGGCTGGGTTCTCGCGGCATCCGATGTGATTGTGTGTGTGATACTGGGTGTGACACTCACACACCAGGAGGCCGAACAAATGCCGGGGACAACGACGGCTCGAGGGGACCTACGGGCCTACCGCGAGTCGGTCGCCCTGACCACCGCAGAGATCGTGACCCGGTTGCGGGACATCCTGGGGGCCACCCTGGTGGCCTACCTGGGTGAGGTGAAGGAGACGCGTGCGGTAGCCCAGTGGGCGGCCGGCGTCC
>JBDSYO010000416.1:0-5386 GCA_039925625.1 Lapillicoccus sp.
ACCTGCGCGCATACCTCGTCCGTCCTGAGGGGGAGGGACCGCACCCCAGCGTCGTGGTCGTCCACGAGGCCTTCGGCCTGGAGGACGTCACGCGGCGACAGGCCGACCGCCTCGCTGCGATGGGCTACGTCGTCCTCGCACCCGACCTGTTCACCGAGGGCGGCCCCCGGAAGTGCCTCAAGGCGACCTTCCAGGCGCTGTCGAGCGGGGAGGGCCGGGCGTTCCAGGACATCTCGACCGCCCGCCAGTGGCTTCTCGACCACGACGGCACCACCGAGGAGGTGGGGGTCGTCGGGTTCTGCATGGGCGGCGGGTTCGCCCTCATGTGCGCCGCTCCCGGCCGGGGGTTCGCGGCGAGCGCCGTGAACTACGGCCAGCTGCCCACGACGCCGGAGGTGCTCGCGGGGGCGTGCCCCATCGTCGCGAGCTACGGCGGCCGTGACCCGTCGTTCCCCAAGGCGGCCGCGAAGCTCGAGCACCACCTGACCCGGCTCGGCGTTGAGCACGACGTCAAGGAGTACCCCAAGGCCAGCCACTCGTTCCTCAACGACACCGACACGGGTCCGTGGTTCCTGCGGCCGGTGTTCAAGGTCATGGGGATGGGTCCCGAGCCGGAGTCGGCCGCCGACGCGTGGGGGCGGATCGAGGCGTTCTTCGGGGCGCACCTGCGCCGGTAGACTCGTCGGCTGGCGCGACGCGAGCTCGCCGTCGCCCTCCCCCCGACGAAAGCGAACCTCTCCAGCCATGGCGACGACGAACGACCTGAAGAACGGCATGGTCCTCAACATCGACAACCAGCTCTGGTCGGTCGTCGAGTTCCAGCACGTCAAGCCCGGCAAGGGCCCGGCCTTCGTGCGGACCAAGCTCAAGGCGGTGCTCTCCGGCAAGGTGGTCGACCGGACGTTCAACGCGGGCACCAAGGTGGAGACGGCCAACGTCGACAAGCGCACCATGCAGTACCTCTACAAGGACGGCACCGACTTCGTCTTCATGGACGTCGACACCTACGACCAGCTCCACGTGAGCGGCACCGTGGTGAGCACGGCTGCCGACTACATGCTGGAGAACCAGAACGCCATCGTCGCCACGCACGACGGCGCCCCGCTCTACGTCGAGCTGCCGGCGTCCGTCGTCCTCGAGATCACGCATACCGAGCCGGGCCTGCAGGGCGACCGCTCCACCGGCGGCACCAAGCCCGCCACCCTCGAGACCGGGGCCCAGATCGCCGTCCCGCTCTTCCTCGAGTCCGGCACGAAGGTCAAGGTCGACACCCGCGACGGGTCCTACCTCGGCCGCGTCAGCTGACCGGCGGCTGACCCGACCTCGTGGCCGCCCGCAGCAAGGCCCGCAAGCGCGCGCTGGACCTTCTCTTCGAGGCCGACCAGCGCGGCACCAACGCCTCGACCCTGCTCGCCGAGCGGCTCGCCCGGCCCGGTGACGGCCCGCCGGTGAGCGAGTATGCCGTCGAGCTGGTCGAGGGGGTCGTCGCCCACTGGGGCGAGATCACCGACCTGCTGACGACGTACTCCCACGGCTGGACGGTCGACCGGATGCCGGGAGTCGACCGGGCCATCCTGCGTCTCGGCGTCTGGGAGATCGTCTGGAACGACGCCGTCCCCGACAACGTGGCCATCTCCGAGGCCGTCGAGCTCGCCACCACCCTCTCGACCGACGACTCGCCGTCCTTCGTCAACGGCCTGTTGGCCCGCGTCGCCGAGGTCAAGCCCACCCTCGTCTGACCAGCTGGGGGACCGGGCATCGGGCTACCGGATCGGGTGGCCGAGGGGGGTGGTGCAGAAGACGCCGCCCACCCGTACGGGACCCTCCGGATCGGGCTCGTTCTCGAACCGGCTGCTGTCGTCCTGGGGGAGGAAGCCGATGGCCCGTCCCCCCTCGGTCGACCACCACCGTCCGGCGTTGGCCGACATGCCCCACACGGTGTGGAACCCGGTCACACCCGGGTCGACTGACGCCTCCACGAGCCGGGCGACGTCGTCGGGGGAGAGCCACATCTGGGCGTTCAGGGTGCCCGTCGGCCGGTCGCAGCAGGCGCCGATCCGCAGGTTGACGACGGTGAGCCCGAACCGGTCGTGATAGAGCCGGCCCAGCGACTCGATGGCCCCCTTGGTCCAGCCGTAGTAGGTGTCGGGTCGCGGCTCGACCGTGTCGGGAAGGGCCGAGCCGTCGGCCGGGCGCTCCCAGAAGCCGGCGGCGTGGTTGCTCGAGGCCAGGACCACCCGGTCGACGCCCGCCGCCACAGCCGCGTCGAGCACCGCCTGGGTGCCGTCGACGTTGACCCGCACCGCCTCCGGCCACGGCGACTCGCTCGGGATGCCGGCGAGGTGCACGACGGCGTCGGCGCCGGTGACGGCGCGGCGCACGACGTCCCGGTCGGTGAGGTCGCCGGTCAGGACCTCCTCGCCCGCTCCCGGGTCGATGACGGGGACGATGTCGGCCAGCCGCAGCACCCGGTCGGGGCGGCGCATACGCGATCTCAGGTAGCCGCCGATCCGGCCGGCCCCGCCGGTGATGACGATGGTCTGGGTGGACACGACGGAAGCGTATGTGCGCAGCCGGACGCGTGAGCGTGCTCCGGCCCGGGGGCCCCGGCGCCAAAGGTCACCTTTGGCGCATACCGAGGAGTCGAGAGGTCAGATCTGGCGATTCCTGACCGCTGGAAATGACACATGTTGACCTCTCGGCAACGCAAATCGGCCAGAGGTGACCTTTGGCGGGGTGTGGTCGGGGCCGGCCCCCAGCGCCGTCGAGGGGCGCCGGCCCGACGTCCGGAGGGGTCGGCCGCTCCGGTAGAGTCTCGCGTCGAGACATCCTTTAACCACCGTCCTGTGAGGCGGGGAAGGAGGTCGGCGATGGCTGGGACCCAGCCGGTAGCGACCAGCAGTACCCCCACCCGTGAGGTGATGGGCTCCGGTGACGTCTCCCGGGCGCTGCGACGGATGGCCCACGAGATCCTCGAGCGCAACAAGGGCGCCGGCGACCTCGTCCTGCTGGGCATCCCCTCCCGAGGCGTCCCCCTCGCCCAGCGGCTGGCCGGGGTGATGGCCGAGGTCGAGGGCACGCAGGTGCCGGTCGGCAGCCTCGATGTCACCATGCACCGCGACGACCTGCGCCACCAGCCGGTACGCCCGCTCGCCCGCACCTCGGTCCCGCCGGGCGGCATCGACGACAAGGTCGTCGTGCTCGTCGACGACGTGCTCTTCCACGGCCGCACCATCCGCGCCGCGCTGGAGGCGCTCGCCGAGCTGGGCCGGCCCCGTTCGGTGCGCCTGGCCGTCCTCGTCGACCGCGGGCACCGCGAGCTGCCGATCCGCGCCGACCACGTGGGCAAGAACCTCCCCACCGCCGCCAGCGAGCGGGTACGGGTGCACCTAACCGAGGTCGACGGCCTCGACGGCGGCGACTCCGTGACCATCAGCGGAGGCGAGCGATGACCCGCCACCTGCTGTCCTCCGCCGACCTGAGCCGCGCCGAGGTGGAGGAGATCCTCACCACCGCCGAGTCGATGCACGACGTGCAGCGCCGTGAGGTCAAGAAGATCCCCACCCTGCGCGGGCGCACGATCATCAACCTCTTCTTCGAGGACTCCACCCGCACGCGCAGCTCGTTCGAGATCGCCGGCAAGTGGATGTCCGCCGACACCATCAACATCACCGGCAAGGGCTCCTCGACGAGCAAGGGCGAGTCCCTGCGCGACACGGTGCGCACCATCGACGCGATGTCCGTCGACGCCCTCGTCATCCGGCACAGCGCCTCCGGTGCCTGCCAGCAGGTGGCGGGGTGGGTCGACGCGAGTGTCATCAACGCGGGGGACGGCACCCACGAGCACCCCACCCAGGCGCTGCTAGACGCGTACACGCTGCGGCACCGGATCGGCGACCTCGACGGCAGGCACGTCGCCATCGTCGGCGACCTCACCCATTCGCGCGTCTTCCGCTCCAACGTCATCACCCTGGCCCGCCTCGGCGCGCGGGTGACGGTCGTCGCCCCGCCCACCCTCATGCCGAGCGGCATCGGCGACTGGTCCAAGACCGACGGGTTCGCCACGTCGTGGGACCTCGACGAGGTGCTGGAGGGGCAAGGCGAGCACGGTGCGGTCGACGCGGTGATGATGCTTCGCGTGCAGCGTGAGCGGATGAGCGGTGGCTTCTTCCCCACCGCTCGCGAGTATACCGTCACCTACGGCCTGACCCGCGACCGTATGCGTCGGCTCGTCGCCGCCAACCCCGACGTCGTCGTGCTGCACCCGGGCCCGATGAACCGGGGCCTGGAGATCGCGGCCGACGTGGCCGACGCGGCCCAGTCGGTCGTCCTCGACCAGGTCTCGGCCGGCGTCGCGGTGCGGATGGCCGTGCTCTACCACCTGCTGTCCGGAGAGGCGGGCTCATGAAGACGCTCATCAAGGGCGCCCGCCTCCTCGGCGCCGACGCGGCCGACCTGCTCCTCGACGGGGGGCGGATCGTCGAGGTCGGGTCGCTGAGCACGGCCCGCGACACCGAGGTCGTCGACGCCGACGGGCTCGTGGCGCTCCCTGGCCTCGTCGACCTGCACGTGCATCTGCGCGAGCCAGGCCGCGAGGATGCCGAGACCGTCTCGACCGGTGCGGAGGCCGCTGCCGCGGGCGGGTTCACGGCCATCCTGGCCATGGCCAACACCGACCCCGTCACCGACACCGCCGAGGCGGCCGAGCGGGTGTTCGACCTCGGCCGGGCCACCCATCTCGTCGACGTGCAGCCGGTCGGCGCCGTCACCAAGGGCCTGCGCGGCGAGGAGCTCGCCGAGCTCGGCCTCATGGCCAGGTCCCGGGCCCGGGTGCGGGTGTTCTCGGACGACGGTCAGTGCGTGGCCGACGCCCGGATCATGCGGCGGGCCCTGGAGTACGTCAAGGCCTTCGGCGGTGTGGTCTCGCAGCACGCCCAGGACCCCCGGCTCGCCGACCACAGCGCATGCGCGCACGAGAGCGAGCTCTCCGGCCGGCTCGGCCTGCCCGGCTGGCCCGGCATCGCCGAGGAGTCGGTCGTCGCCCGCGACGTCATGCTCGCCCGCCACACCGGAAGCCGGCTGCACGTCGCCCACGTCTCGACCGCCGGCACGGTCGAGGTCCTCCGCTGGGCCAAAGCACAGGGCATCGACGTCACTGCTGAGGTGACCCCCCACCACCTGGCCCTCACCCACGACCTGCTCGTCGGCTACGACCCCGTCTACAAGGTCAACCCGCCGCTGCGCCCGGAGGAGGACGTCCGCGCGCTGCGGGAGGCGCTCGCCGACGGCACCATCGACGCGGTCGCCACCGACCACGCCCCGCACGCCCGGCACGACAAGGAGCACGCGTTCGTCGAGGCGGCGTTCGGCATGCTCGGGCTGGAGA
>JBDSYO010000417.1:0-5583 GCA_039925625.1 Lapillicoccus sp.
TCACCGTCGGCTCTCCGCAGGAGGTCATCGAGCGGACCCTGGGCTTCCGCGACTACGTCGGCGACTACCAGCGCCAGCTGTTCCTCGTGGACCACGCCGGCCTTCCGCTGAAGACGGTGCTCGAGCAGCTGGACATCCTCGGCGAGGAGGTCGTCCCCGTGCTCCGGCGGGAGTTCGCGGCGCTGCGCGCTCCAGGCGTGCCCGACGCCCCGACGCATACCTCGCTGCTGGCCGCGGCCCGCGAGCCCGAGCTCGCCCGGGAGGCCTCGTGACCACCCGCAGCATCGTCGTCGTCAGCGGTGGCCTAAGCATGCCGTCCTCATCCCGGCTGCTGGCCGACCGGCTGGCCGCCGCGACCGGGTCGGCGCTGTCCGCCCGGGGGGACGACGCGGTCGTCGAGACCGTCGAGCTGCGCGACCACGCCCACGCGGTCACCGACCACCTGCTCACCGGGTTCGCCCCTGCCGGGCTGAAGGCGGTGCTCGACGCCGTGCGGGGCGCCGACGGGTTCATCGCGGTGACGCCGATCTTCAGTGCCTCGTTCAGTGGTCTGTTCAAGTCGTTCCTCGACGTGCTCGAGCCGGGCTCGCTCGACGGCAAGCCCACCCTCATCGGGGCCACCGGCGGCACGGCTCGGCACTCGCTCGCTCTGGAGTATGCGGTGCGCCCGGTCCTCGCGTACGCCCGCGCCCGGGTCGCGCCCACGGCGGTCTTCGCGGCGTCCGACGACTGGGGCACCGCCGGCGCAGGCTCGGGCCTGGCCGCCCGGATCGAGCGCGCGGGTGGCGAGCTGGCCGACCTCGTCCTCGGGACGGTGCGCACCCAGACGCGCGACCCGTTCGACGACGTCACCCCGTTCGAGCGGCTGCTCGCCGGAGACGCCTGACCCCTCCTGCCCTAGAGCAGCTCGAAGTCGGCGAAGTCGAAGCCCGGCGCCACCACACAGCTCACCAGCACCGGCTCCTCGCCCAGGGGCTGCGCCGACTGCCAGTGGCCGGGCGGCACGACCAGCTAGGGTCGCTCTCCTCGCGAGACATCGGGCCCGAGCCGGTGCCGCGTCACCTCGGCGGGCTCCGGACCGGCACCGCCGAGGGCCAGCTCGAGCGCCGGACCGCGATGGTGGACCCACAGCTCGGCCGAACGCACCCGGTGCCACGCAGACTCCTCGCCGGGCATGAGGAGGAACAGGATCGCCGTACCGAGCGACCGCGGGCCAGGGTAGTCACCCAGCCGGTCGCCCTCGACGACGGTGGTGCTGCGCCAGGTCTCGGCGTACCAGCCGCCCTCGGGGTGCGGCAGCAGCCCGAGACCGACCGCCCAGTCGGGGAGCTCGGGGAGCTCGCCGCTCACGCGACGGCCTCGACGGTCTCGACGGGCCGGCCGGTCCGCTCGGTCCCCTCGGTCGTCTGGCTGACCGCTCGTCGCCAGACCGGTTCCAGAGGCGAGAGGTGCACTGCGGGGAGGAGCGCTCGCAGCAGGGTGCCGCAGCCGTCCAGCTCGAGCCGGTGCGCCCCGGCCGGGGTGGGTTCGGCGCCGGCCCGGGTGCCGAGCACCGCGACCGTGTCGAGCACCCGGGAGCCGCCGAGGACCCCCACCTGTGGCCGAGCCCCGTCGATCTCGAGGTCCTCGGCGAGGAGTGGACCGTCCGCGGTTGTCACTCGCGTCCGCTGCTGCAGCGTGCCGCCCGACTCCGCGGACCGGCCCAGGACGAGGGTCTCGCGGAGCACCGCCACGGCGTTCTCCCTCAGGTGGAGGTCGAGGGTCCGCCGGACCCGAGCGCCGCTCGAGACGACGAACGGCTCGGCGCGCCAGACCAGTCGGGCGTGGGGCCCGAGCTCGGCCGACACCGCCCACGTCGCCTCCCCACCCCGCATGTCGTAGGCGACGGTGCCGGCCGGCTCGACCACCTCGAGGTGCACACCGGGGCCGACGTCCACCCTTACCCCGACCTCGTCACCGGCGAGGAGCAGGGCGCCCTCGGCGAGCAGCGCCACGCGGGCGTGGTCGGGGCGGGCGTCCAGAACGCGGATCCCCAGGTGGCCTCGGCCCCGCGGACCGTCGGAGGCCACGACGACCCGGACCCGACCGCCACCGGGATCGCCCGCGACGCTCAGCCGGGTGACGCTCACGAGGCTGAAGGGGCTGGGATGGGGTCGTGCGGGTGGTCGTGGCCCCCAGGACCGTGCTGGTGCGGAGCCATCGGGCCCGGGTCGACCGGCACGAGGTCGCCGTCGCGGAAGTCGGACAGCTGCCCCGCCACCCAGTCGAGCAGCGCGCGCACCGACGACGGGTCGTCCCGCGAGAGCCCCAGCACCGGACGGCCGTCGCGGGCCTGCTGCCCCTCGCGCACCATGCGCTCGGCGTCGACGCCGACGTAAGGGGCGAGGTCGGTCTTGTTGACCACGAGCAGGTCGGCCCGGCTGATGCCCGGGCCGCCCTTCCGGACCACGTCACCGCCGCCGGCCACGTCGAGCACGAAGATCTGGGTGTCGACCAGCGCGGGGGAGAACGTCGCGGTGAGGTTGTCGCCCCCCGACTCCACGAGCACGACGTCCACGGGGTCGAAGTCGGCCTCGAGGTCCTCGACCGCGATGAGGTTGGCGGTGATGTCGTCGCGGATGGCCGTATGCGGGCACGCCCCCGTCTCGACCGCCCGGATCCGTTCGGGGGCCAGCACCCCCGCGCTGCGGAGCATCCGAGCGTCCTCGTCGGTGTAAATGTCGTTGGTCACCACCGCGAGCGAGAGCGACCCGCCCAGCTCGCGGCAGAGCAGGCCGATGAGCGAGGTCTTGCCGGTGCCCACCGGCCCGCACACCCCGAGGCGCAGGGAGCGTTCAGGCACGGAACAGCCTCCGTTCGGCGCTCGCGTGAGCCTCGGCCCACGCCTCGACCGTCGGCGCGGACCACGCCGGGATCTCGTCCGGTGCGGTGAGTCCGCCGACGCGGTCGACGACAGCCTCGATGGCCGGGGCCAGCCCCAGGAGCCGCGCGGTCACGTCGACCGGGTCACCCGGCAGCAGCTTGAGCGAGGCGGCGAGCACGGACTGGAGGTCCTCGTAGGCGAACAAACGGGCCAGCGCCCGGCCGGACAGCCCGGTCGCGGCGGCGACCAGGCCCAGCACCCGCGGGCGCGAGGGCCGCGTGCTGGTCGTCAGCTCGGCCAGGGCCGGCGCGTCCGGCCAGAGCCGGAGGGCCACCCGCCGGTAGGCCCGGCCGAGGGTGCGCGACGCTTCGCGCAGCGCAGGGCTGGGAGTCCTTGCCGCCCAACCGAACTCGACGTCGCCGGTGAGCCGGCCGGCAGCGGCCCGCGACCGGCATACCACCGCCGTCGCGGCCTCGGTGAGGGTCACCGTCTCGAGCCGGGTGCGGCAGTACCCGTCGAGATCGGCCGGGTCCAGCCCGCCCATCAGCGCGGGCTCGAGGCCACCGGACTGCGTGTGCCCGGAGGTCGGGAGGCGGGCGTCGGCCAGCAGCATGAGGAGCAGCTCGGGGTGCACCGGCCCGGGAGGAGACGTGGCCATCAGAACATCGAGTAGAGCTGGGTCAGCGGCAGCCGGTCGGCCGGGGAGGGGAGCACCTCGGTGCCGTCGACCTCGATGCGGAACGTCTCGGGGTCGATGCGGATGTCGGGGCAGACGTCGTTGTTGACCATCTGCGCCTTGCCCACCTCGCGGGTGGGCTTGATGCCCACCAGCCGCCGCCGCAGCCCCAGGCGGCTCTCCAGCCCGACCTCGAGCGCGGCGGGGGCGACGAAGGTCACCGAGTGGTCGGCCGCGCTGCCCTCGAACAGCGTGGGCCGCATCAGCACGGGCTGCGGGGTGGGGATCGACGCGTTGGGATCGCCGAGCGCCCCCCAGACCAGCGCGCCCCCCTTCATGACGACCTCCGGACGGATGCCGAAGAACCGCGGGTCCCACAGCACGAGGTCGGCCAGCTTGCCCGGCTCGACCGAGCCGATCTCGTCGTCGAGACCGTGCGCGATCGCGGGGTTGATCGTGTACTTGGCGACGTAGCGCCGGGCCCGCTCGTTGTCGGCGGGCAGGCTCTCGCCCAGCGACCCGCGGCGGGCCTTCATGACGTGGGCCACCTGCCAGGTGCGGGTGATGACCTCGCCGATGCGGCCCATCGCCTGGGCGTCCGACGAGGTGATGGAGATCGCGCCCATGTCGTGCAGGACGTCCTCGGCGGCGATCGTCGTCGCCCGGATGCGCGACTCGGCGAACGCGAGGTCCTCGGGCACGGTGGGGTTGAGGTGGTGGCAGACGATGAGCATGTCGAGGTGCTCGGCGACGGTGTTGACCGTATGCGGGAGTGTCGGGTTGGTGGAGCCGGGCAGGACGTAGGGCTCCCCGCAGATCCGCATGATGTCCGGTGCGTGCCCTCCGCCCGCGCCCTCCGCGTGGAAGGCGTGGATGGAGCGCCCGTCGATGGCGCGCAGCGTCGACTCGAGATAGCCCGCCTCGTTGAGGCTGTCCGAGTGCAGCGCGACCTGCAGCCCCATCTCGTCGGCGGCCCGGAGGGCGGCGTCGATGGCGGCCGGGGTGCTGCCCCAGTCCTCGTGCAGCTTGTAGGCCGCGGCGCCGGCCAGTGCCTGGTCGCTCAGGGAGCGCCGGCTGACGGTGTTGCCCTTGCCCATGAGGAACACGTTGACGGGGAGCCGGTCGAGGCCGCGGTGCACGGCGGCGAGGTGCCAGGCACCCGGGGTGACGGTGGTCGCCTTGGAGCCCTCCGAGGGGCCGGTGCCACCGCCGCCGATGGTCGTGATCCCCGTCGAGACCGCCTCGACGACCTGCGAGGCGGAGAGCAGGTGCACGTGGCTGTCGACGCCTCCGGCCGTGAGGATCCGGCCCTCTCCCGCGACGACGTCGGTGGAGGCGCCGATGACCAGCTGCGGGTGCACGCCGTCGCTGATGTCGGGGTTGCCGGCCCGGCCGAGGGCGACGATGCGGCCCCCGCGGATGCCGACGTCGGTCTTGACGACCCCCCAGTGGTCGAGCACGACGACGTTGGTGATGACGGTGTCGAGGGCGCCGGCGATCCGGCTGCGGCCCGACTGCAGCATCGACTCGCGGATCGACTTGCCGCCACCGAAGACGGCCTCGTCTCCGCCGACAGTGCGGTCCTCCTCGATCTCGATCCACAGGTCGGTGTCGCCGAGGCGCACCTGGTCGCCCGTGGTCGGGCCGTAGAGCGCGGCATACCGTTCGCGGTCGATCTCAGCCATCGAGCTCCGCCTCCCGCGCCGTCTTGATCTGCAGTCCGGGCACGCGGCGCGCGCCCTTCAAGGCCACCGCCGACACGGTGCGCGAGGCGCCCGGCTCGAACCGCTGCGACGTGCCCGAGAGGATGTCGAGCCGGAACCCGTGCGCGGCCACGCGGTCGAAGTCGAGGGCCGCGTTGGTGTCGGGCAGGTGGATGTGCGACCCGATCTGCACGGGACGGTCGCCGGTGTTGAGGATGACCAGCTCGATGCGCTCGTCGTCGGTGCGGTCGGCGTTGATGGTGATGCTGCCGGGAACGACCCGCAGGGCGCCCGGTCCGCGGTGGTGGCTCGTCATGCCGGCTCCTCAGGCGATGGGCTGG
>JBDSYO010000418.1:0-4392 GCA_039925625.1 Lapillicoccus sp.
AGGCCCTGCGCGACTGGGTGGCCTCGGTCGACGACACCCACTACGTGCTCGGCACGGTGACCGGGCCCCACCCGTTCCCCGAGATGGTGCGCGACTTCCACCGGATCATCGGGATCGAGGCCCGGGCTCAGGTCCTCGACCTCGTCGGCCGGCTCCCCGACGTCGTGCTGGCCTGCGTCGGTGGCGGGTCCAATGCCATGGGCATCTTCCACCGCTTCCTCGACGACCGGTCGGTGCGGCTCATCGGGCTCGAGGCCGGCGGCGAGGGCATCGCCTCGGGCCGGCACGCGTCGCGTTTCGCCTCCGGCATCCCGGGTGTCCTCCACGGCGCCTTCACCTACGTCATGCAGGACGACGACGGTCAGACCGTGGAGTCCCACTCCGTCTCCGCGGGCCTGGACTATCCGAGCGTCGGGCCCGAGCACGCCTACCTGCTCGACAGCGGGCGCGCGGAGTACCGCTCGGTCACCGACGACGAGGCGATGGAGGCGTTCCGGCTGCTGTGCCGGACCGAAGGGATCATCCCCGCCATCGAGTCCAGCCATGCCCTGGCCGGCGCCATGACGGTCGGGCGCGAGCTCGGCCGCGACGCCGTCCTGCTCGTCAACCTCTCGGGCCGCGGTGACAAGGACGTCCATACGGCGGCCCAGTGGTTCGGCCTCATCGACGGTGACCCCCAGGGCGCCGGGCCGGAGTCGGCCGCCTCCGGGGAGCCCGGGGACCCGGCCAAGGGGATCGGGGTGCAGGCATGAGCGTCACCTCGGTCAGCACCGTCCTGGCCGCCTGCCGCGCCGAAGGTCGTGCGGCGCTCGTCGGCTATCTCCCGGTGGGCTATCCCGACGTCGACGGCTCGCTCGAGGCGATGACCGTGATGGTCGAGGCGGGCGTCGACATCGTCGAGGTCGGTGTGCCCTACAGCGACCCCCTCATGGACGGTCCGGCCGTCCAGTTCGCGGCGGAGCAGGCCCTCATCGGCGGCAGCCGCGTCTCCGACGTCTTCCGGGCCACGCGAGCCGTGCAGGACGCCGGCGCCCCGGCCCTCGTCATGACCTACTGGAACGTCGTGCTCCGCCGCGGGGTCGACCGGTTCGCGCAGGACCTCGCCGAGGGTGGCGGCGCCGGGCTCATCACGCCCGACCTCATCCCCGACGAGGCCGGTGACTGGCTGGCCGCGTCCGACGCCTACGCCCTGGACCGCGTTTTCCTCGTCGCTCCCAGCTCGACCCGGGAGCGGCTGATGACCGCGACGTCGGCCAGCCGTGGCTTCGTGTACGCCGCGTCGACGATGGGCGTCACCGGCACCCGCGACACGGTGGACTCGGCCGCCGAGGACCTCGTGCGCCGCACGCGGGAGGTCACGGACCTTCCCGTATGCGTCGGGCTCGGGGTGTCCAACGGCGAGCAGGCCGCCGCCGTGGCCCGGTTCGCCGACGGGGTCATCGTCGGCTCGGCGCTCGTGCGCACGCTCACCGAGGCCGACTCGCGGGCGGCGGGGCTGCGGCGGCTGCGGGAGCTCGTCACCCGCCTCGCCGACGGTGTCCGCTCCGGCCGCGACCGGGTGGGCGCGTCGTGAGCGCCTTCGCGAGCCTTCCGGCGGCGGCGCTCCCGTTCGAGATCCCGAGCCCCACCACCGGGGTCTGGTACGTCGGACCCTTCCCGATCCGGGCCTACGCCATGTGCATCCTCGCCGGCATCGTCGTCGCCATGTGGATGACGCAACGGCGCCTCGAGGCCCGCGGCGGCCGGCCCGGCCAGGTGCTCGACGTCTCCGCATGGGCCGTGCCGTTCGGCATCCTCGGTGGCCGCATCTACCACCTCATCACCTCCCCGCAGGCCTACTTCGGCGAGGGCGGCCAGCCGCTCAACGCGTTCAAGATCTGGGAGGGCGGTCTCGGCATCTGGGGCGCGGTCGCCCTCGGAGCGGTCGGCGCCTACATCGGCTGCCGCCGCCACGGCGTCCGGTTCCTCGACTTCGCCGACGCCGCCGCCCCCGGCATCCTCGTCGCCCAGGCGATGGGCCGGTTCGGCAACTACTTCAACAACGAGATCCACGGGGCACCCACCGACCTGCCGTGGGGCCTGAAGGTCTACGAGTGGGACCAGCAGGCTGGGCACGCGGTCCTCGACGCCGCGGGGAACCCCGTGGTGTCGGGCACCTTCCAGCCGACGTTCCTCTATGAGGCCGTCTTCTGCGTCCTGCTGGCGCTGTTCCTCGTCCGGCTCGACCGACGGCTGAACCTGCGCCCCGGGCAGGTGTTCGCGCTCTACGTCGCGGGCTACCCGATCGGCCGGGTGGTCATCGAGCTGATGCGCACCGACGACGCCAACCACATCCTCGGCCTGCGGGTCAACGTGTGGGTCTCGCTCCTCGTCTTCCTCCTGGGTGTGGCCCTCTTCGTGTGGTTCGGACGCCGGCCCCAGCCGGACGGTGAGCCGGACGCCGAGCCGGACGCTGTGCCTTCCGTCGAGGCGGCTGACCACCGAGAGTCCCAGCATCTGGAATGACTCGTATCGAAATGTAGGACGCTTGACGGGTTCGGTATCGTGGACCCGCACTGGCCGACGCTGCCCAGCCGCCTCTGACGGGCCGAGTCACCCTCACCACCGTCATCTGCCCAGTTCACCCGGCCGACGCTCGCGATCGGCAAGGACCCCAGGACGGTGAGTCGCCGATGTCATCAAGCGCCTCTCGCTTCTCCGCCCAGCCCGCCGACGTCGGGCTGTACCGCGCCGAGAACGAGCACGACGCGTGCGGCGTCGCCATGGTGGCGACGATGCGCGGCCAGGCCGGCCACGACATCGTGGAGCACGCGCTCACCGCGCTGCGCAACCTCGACCACCGTGGCGCCACCGGGGCCGATCCCCTGGTGGGCGACGGCGCCGGCATCCTCACCCAGGTGCCCGACGCGTTCCTGCGCGAGGTGTGCCCGGTCGCCCTGCCCGCGGCCGGCGGGTATGCCGTCGGCCTGGCCTTCCTCCCCCTCGACGAGGCCGAGCGACAAGCGGCGTGCGAAGCCGTCGAGCAGATCGCCGCCGAGGAGGGCCTCACCGTGCTCGCGTGGCGGGACGTGCCCGTGGCGGCCGACATCATCGGCGAGGTCGCCCGCGACTGCATGCCCTTCTTCCGGCAGCTCTTCGTCGCCCCCTCCGGCGGCTCGGCCTCGGGGATCGAGCTCGACCGGCTGGCGTTCTGCCTGCGCAAGCGGGCCGAGCTCGACCTCGACGTCTACTTCGCCTCGCTGTCCGCGCGCACCCTGGTCTACAAGGGCATGCTCACCACCGCGCAGCTCGAGCCGTTCTTCCCCGACCTCTCGCACCGGTCCTTCGAGTCCGAGCTGGCCCTCGTCCACTCGCGCTTCTCCACGAACACCTTTCCGTCGTGGCCGCGCTCGCACCCCTACCGGTTCATCGCGCACAACGGCGAGATCAACACCGTCAAGGGCAACCGTAACTGGATGAGCGCCCGCGAGAGCCAGCTCCGGTCCGGCGTCATCCCCGGCGACCTCGAGCGCCTCTACCCGATCTGCACCCCGGGGGCGTCCGACTCGGCCAGCTTCGACGAGGTGCTCGAGCTGCTCCATCTCGGCGGCCGCAGCCTGCCCCACGCGGTGCTGATGATGATCCCCGAGGCGTGGGAGAACCACGCCGAGATGGACCCCGCCCGCCGGGCCTTCTACGAGTTCCACTCCACGTTCATGGAGCCCTGGGACGGTCCGGCCTGCGTCGCGTTCACCGACGGCACGCTCATCGGCGCGGTCCTCGACCGCAACGGCCTGCGGCCGGGCCGGTATGCCGTGACGAACGACGGGCTCGTCGTCCTCGCCTCGGAGTCCGGGGTGCTCGACCTCGACCCGTCGACCGTCGTCAAGCGGGGCCGCCTGCAGCCCGGGAAGATGTTCCTCGTCGACACCGAGCACGGCCGGATCATCGGCGACGAGGAGATCAAGTCCTCGCTCGCGCAGCAGCATCCCTACGACGAGTGGCTGCACGCCGGCCTGATCGAGCTCTCCGACCTCCCCGAGCGCGAGCACGTCCTGCATACGCCGTCGTCGGTGGCCCGCCGCCAGCAGACCTTCGGCTACACGCAGGAGGAGCTGCGCATCCTGCTCACCCCGATGGCGCGCACCGGGGGGGAGGCGCTCGGCTCGATGGGCACCGACAGCCCTATCGCCGTGCTCTCGAGCCGGCCGCGGCTGCTCTTCGACTACTTCACCCAGCTGTTCGCCCAGGTGACCAACCCGCCGCTCGACGCGATCCGCGAGGAGCTCGTCACCAGCCTCGGCATGACCATCGGCCCCGAGGGCAACGCGCTCGAGGCGTCGCCGGCGCACGCCCGCCAGCTGGTGCTGCCGTTCCCCGTCATCGACAACGACCAGCTCTCGAAGATCGTCC
>JBDSYO010000419.1:0-3399 GCA_039925625.1 Lapillicoccus sp.
ACGTCGGCAGCGTCAGCGACCCCAAGGCCGACATCGTGGCCAACCACGCCCTCTCGACGACGTATGCGTCAGCCGGGGCCGGCAACATCGCCCAGGCCGGACGCATACCGATGAAGAACAACAGCGCCCAGGTGACTCTCGCCCTGGGCTTCGCCGGCTCGGCGAACGACGCCCTCGGCACCGCCAAGGCCAGCCTCGGGCGCGCGTTCCAGGCGACGAGGAACCAGTACCAGCGCGGCTGGGGCGACTACCTCGCCGGCACCAAGCCGGTGCCGACGAGCCTCGACGCGGGCCTGGCCACCCAGTACCGGGTGTCGCTCATGACGGTCAAGGCGCACGAGGACAAGACCTACCCCGGTGCGTTCATCGCCTCGCTCACCGTTCCCTGGGGCCAGGCGGTCGACGCCTCGGGTTCGGGCGGCGGCGGCCAGGGCTACCACTTCGTCTGGGCGCGCGACGAGTACCAGCAGGTGAGCGCTCTGCTCACCGCCGGCGACACCGCGGCAGCCGACCGGGCGGTGACGTGGCTCTTCACCAAGCAGCAGCAGCCTGACGGCCACTTCCCACAGACCTCGCACCCGGACGGCACCCCCGACCAGACCAACATCCAGCTCGACGAGACGGCCTTCCCCCTCGTGCTCGCTTGGCAGACGGGCCGGTTCGACGCGGCGTTCTTCCGCGACCACGTCGTCAAGGCCGCCGACTACCTCGTCGCGCACGGCCCGACGACCCAGCAGGAGCGCTGGGAGGAGACCGGGGGCTACTCCGTCTCCACCCTGCCCGACATGATCGCCGGGCTCACGGCCGCCGCCGACATCGCCACCCGGAACGGTGACACCGCGCACGCCGCGATCTACCAGGCCACCGCCGACCACTGGCAGCGCAACGTCGAGAAGTGGCTCTACACGACCACCGGCAACCTCTCCGACGGCAAGTACTACGAGCGCATCAGCTACAGCGGCAACCCGGACGACGGCGCGAGCCGCGACTTCGGCAACGGCGCGGGCGTGCACAAGGAGAACAGCGTCGTCGACGCCGGTTTCCTCGAGCTGGTCCGACTCGGCGTCAAGCCCGCTGACGACAAGTACGTGGCACACTCGCTCGTCGCGGTCGACCAGTCCCTCAAGGTCTCGCTCCCGAGCGGCGACATGTGGAAGCGCTACACCTTCGACGGCTACGGCGAGAAGGCCGACGGCTCCCCGTGGGACGGCACCGGCATCGGCCGGCCCTGGCCTCTGCTGTCGGGCGAGCGGGGCGAGTATGCGCTCGCGAACGGCGGCGACGCCCTGCCCTACCTGCGCACGATGGCGGGTGCGGCCAACGACGGCCACATGATCCCCGAGCAGGTGTGGGACCAGAAGGACCCGACGTCCTTCGGCCACGTGTACGGCAAGGGCACCGGGTCGGCCGCGCCCCTCGCGTGGGCCATGGCCCAGTACGTGCGGCTCGCCCAGGGCATCGCGGCCGGCAAGCCGGTGGAGACGCCTACCGTCGTCGCCGACCGCTATGCGTCGGGCGTCACGCGCTCGACCCCGAGCCTCACCGTCACCAGCCCGACCGACCTGTCCACGGCGGCCAGCCGTCAGGTGCACGTCACGGGCACGACCTCCGCGCCGACCGTCTACCTCTCGGTGAACGGCGTCACCCAGGCGGTGCCGGTCTCGGACGGGGCGTTCGACGTCGTCGTCACCCTCCCCGCGCTGAGCAACCAGATCGTCATCGCCGCGGTCGCGGCCGACGGCGGCACGGCCCAAGAGGTCCGCACGGTGCAGGCCTACGGCCAGCGCGTCGGCGGCGTCACCGACCCGGCCGGCGACGACAACGGCCCCGGCAGCTACGTCTACCCGAGCGACGGCGCCTTCAACACCGGATCGATGGACCTCACCCGCTTCGACGTCTACCGCGACGGCGACCAGGTGCGGTTCGTCACCACGGTCGCGGGGGCCATCAACAACCCCTGGGGCGGCAACGGGATGTCCACGCAGCGCCTGAACATCTACGTGCACGACCCGGCCGACGCTTCGACCGCGACGACCCCGCTGCTTCCGGGCACCAACACCAACGGTGCCGGGGCCTGGAGCCGGGCGATCGTCGCCGACGGCCGCTACCAGACCAGCCGGTTCGGTGAGGGCGTCTACGGCGCCGACCTCGCTCGAGTCGCCGACGCCCCGCTGCAGGTCGTGCCCGCGGCCAAGGCGATCGTCGTCAGCGTCGCGGCAACCGCCCTCGGCGGGGTCGACCCGGCGGCCGCGGCATACCAGGTGTCGATGTACAGCGACGCGGAGGACAGCGAGGGCATCGGCAACGTGCGTCCGGTCTACAGCCTCAGCTGCTGGAACGGAGGCGACGGCTGCCCGTCGTGGGTCAAGCCCTACCGGCTGGGCGGCGGCGCAGGCGTCTGGGACGGCAGCACTCCCAGCCAGGACACCGTCGTCAGCGACTCCAACGCGATCGACATGATCACCGGGGCCGCTGCGCAGGCGATCGTCATGGACTGGACGAAGGGTCCGGTCGTCGCGCCCTACGTGCCACTGACCCCGTAGCCCGCGTCGTCGACCGCGGTCGACCGGTTCGTCGAACCCCCTGGCCACCTGCTGCTCCTCACCTACACTGCCGGTGTTCTGGCAGCGACGTCCTGGAGGGGCAGATGGACGACCGGTCGGTCCGCGCTGGGCAGGCGCCCGGGGACGCCGCGCCCACGCCGGACGAGCTGTCCGACGGCGAGCTCGACGCCGTCGTGGGCGGGACCAGCGCCGAGGCAGCGCTGGCGCGGGCCATGGCCCACGTCGCCGGGCACGGCGGCTAGGCCCCCGTGCCCAGGACCCTCTTCCGGCGCGAGGCGATGGAGCGGCTCGGCTCCCCCGAGCAGCTCGACACCCTCATGCGGGTGGTCGACCCCCGGCGGTGGGTGGCCCTGGTGGCCATCGGCGTCATCCTCGCCGGAGCGGTCGTGTGGGGCCTCGTCGGGCGGCTCGAGTCCACCGCCCGTTCGTCGGCGTGCGTCGTCATCCCGCGCGGCGGGACCTACACGATCCAGGCGGCCGTGGCCGGCACGGTCCTGTCCGTGCTCGTGCAGCGCGGCGACCACGTCAACGAGGGCCAGACCGTCGCGATCATCGAGACCCCCAACGGCACGAAGGCGCCCGTCGAGGCGCCCTTCTCCGGCACCGTCATCGAGCTGCTCGAGACGCACAGTGACCAGGTGTCGGTGGGTGGGCAGATCGTCAGCTTCGAGAGCGACGAGGAGGCGCTCGGCGTGCTCGTCTACGTCAGCCCTGCCATGAGTGCGGCACTCCACCCCGGCATGGACGTCCGCGTGTCGCCGGCCACCTCCTCGCGCGACCAGTACGGCTTCCTCCTCGGCACCGTCCAGGAGGTGGCGCCCTACCCGTCGACCCG
>JBDSYO010000420.1:0-2896 GCA_039925625.1 Lapillicoccus sp.
CCCCCGACGAGATTCGAACTCGCACTGAAGCGATTTTAAGTCGCCTGCCTCTGCCCGTTGGGCCACGGGGGCCGCACCACTGTATGCGCGGGAGCTTGTTCCAGAGGGCGTCAGAGGTAGGTGCGACGCGCGTGCACGGCGTGCGACCCGGCGACCCGGTCGAGGAAGACCAGGCCCGCCGTGTGGTCGATCTCGTGTTGGAGGGCCACCGCCTCGAAGGCGTCGGTCTCGAGCTCGACCCACTCACCGGTGACGGGGAGCTGGCCCCGGACGGTGAGGCGACGGGCCCGGGCGACGTCGCCGGTGAAGTCGGGTACCGACATGCACCCCTCCCGACCGCGCTCGCGCCGGCTGGCCGCGACGACCGTCGCGTTGCAGAGGACGAACCAGCCGTGGCTGGTCCGCGTCTTCGGGTGTGCCGACACGTCGACGCTGAAGACGAGCCGGGCCACGCCGACCTGCTGGGCCGCCAGTCCCACGCAGCCGGGCGAGACCGCCTGTGTCGTCAGGAGATCGGCGGCCAGCTGCACGACCTCGGGCGCCGCCGGGTCGACCTGCTCGCCGGGCTGGCCGAGCACCGGGTCCGGGGTTCGCACCACCGTGAGCACCCGCCCTGACGGCAGGTCCGGCATCCGCCAGGACCTGGTGGCGGCGTCGCTCACAGCAGGTCGTCGTCGACGGCCGAGACGTGGAAGTCGACGCCGATCTCGCGGGCCACCGCGCCCAGGTCCTCCTCGAGCGCGTCGACCGACGCGCCCTCGGGCAGCACGAGCTCGGCCACGAGCACGTAGGTGCCGTCGCCGAGCCGGGTGCCGAGGTCGACGATGTTGCCCCCGTGGGCGAGCACCACACCGGTCATAGCAGCGACGATGCCGGGGCGGTCGGCGCCGTGGACGCGTAGCGCGTAGCTCGACCCGGACCGTTGCCGGCCGCCGTGCTCGGGCAGCCGGCGGACGTCCACCGTCAGCCCGCCGTCGGACCCGAGCCCCTCCAGGGCGGTGTCCACCTCGTCGGGGGTGTGGGCGGTGCGCACCAGCACGACCATCGCGAAATGGCCGCGCAGCAACGTCATCGTCGAGTCCTCGAGGTTGCACCCGAGCCTGGCGAGGGCGCTCGTGACGTCGGCGACGATGCCGGGGCGGTCGTCGCCGAGCACGGTCACGGCGAGCAGGGCCGGGGCGGAGTCCACGACGGTCAGCGTACTGCGCAGGCCTCCCGCACCAGCCCCGTCAGCACCTCGGCGACACCGGAGGCGGCGAGGACGAACGGGCCCGGCTCGGGCCAGAGTCCGTCCTCCTCCTGGCCGCGGCCGAAGCCCCGCAGGACCGCCCCGGACTCGTGGCCGATGAGCACGGCCGCGAGGTGGTCCTCCGCGTGGAAGTCGCCGATCACCGCACCGGCCGCGCGACCGGCGGCCACGCTGGCCACCGACAGCGTCCCCGAGCCCATCACCCGCATCGTGCAGTGCCGTTCCCCCAGTGCCGCGAGCAGCGTGATCTGGCCCGGAAAGGGGACGTGGGCGGCCCACTCGCTCATGACGACCGCGCCCTCGAGCCGGTCCGTGGCGGCAGCGTGTACCGCCTCGTCGGCCTCGCCTCCCGCTGCGCGGCGCCAGGCTCCCCCACCCCGCACCGCGTGCAGGATCTCGCCGCGCCACGGGTCGGCGACCACCCCGACGAGTGGCTCGTGCCCCACCGCCAGCGACAGCGAGAAGGACGTCCAGGGCAGCCGCGACGCGAGGTTGGTGGTGCCATCGACCGGGTCGCAGTACCAGGTCGGGCCGCCGTCGGCCCGGCCGCCGTACTCCTCCCCGACCACCTGGTGCTCCGGGAACGCCAGCGCGAGGTGGTCGCGCACGGCCCGCTCTGTGGCGGTGTCGACGTCGGTCACGACGTCGGCGGCGTGGGCCTTGCGCCGCACGTGGCCGAGCGGCGTCGACCGCAGCACCTCCACCGCGATCTCCGCCGCCTCGATCGCTACCGCGCGCGCCCGCTCCAGGTCGAGGTCCAGCCCGACGTCGAGACCAGTCATGCCGACTCCTCCTGCGCGTCGCGCAGGACGGTCAGCAGGGCGCGGATGTCGTTGCTGATCACGGCGTCCACGCCTTGGGCGATGATCTGCCGCATCATTGCGGGGTCGTCCACCGTCCAGCAGGACACGGGCAGGCCACGTTCGGCGGCCCACTCCCGGCCGCCGAGGTCGAGCACCCGCCAGTACGGGTTGAACGCCTCGGGGCGCAGCGCTTGCACCAGCTCGTCCGACGGCGGCCCGTCGACCGCAGCCTCGCCCCACGACAGGAAGATCCGGGCTTCCGCGTCGGCCGCTCGCACCTGCCTCATCCCGCCGACGTCGCCGCACCAGACCACCTGGGTGTGCCTGACCACGCCCGCGGCGACCGCGCGCCGGGTCGTCGCCCACGCCGCCGGAGCCCACTCCCCGCTGTCCATGTCGACCATGACCGCGGTGTCCGTGCCAGTGAACAGGGCGAGTACGTCCTCGAGCGTGGGTATGCGCTGGGCGCGCTCACCCACCGCGGCCACCTCTGCGGCGGTCATCGTGCGGATGTCACGGTCCACGCCCCAGAGTCGTACGAGCGAGTCGTCGTGCAGCACGACGCATACGCCGTCCTGTGTGGTCTTGACGTCGATCTCGACGATGTCGGCGCCCAGGGCGACGGCGGAGCGGATGGCGTCGACCGTGTTCTCGCGCAACGGGATCGGGTCGCCGCGGTGCGCGATGGCGAGCGGCCGGTCAAGGCGCCCGGCGAGGGGGTCACGCACGGCGGGTCAGAGGAGCACGCCGTCGCGGTAGACCAGCGCCCGCCGGAACCGGACGGTGTGGCGCTCGCCCTCCGCACCGACGGCGCCGGCGTCGACGTAGGCCCGCACGGTCGTGG
>JBDSYO010000421.1:0-3456 GCA_039925625.1 Lapillicoccus sp.
CTGGCCAGCTGGAGGGTGACGACGGTGAGCGAGAAGGTCAGGGAGGTCACCGTGATGAGCGAGCCCGCGACGGCGTCAAGGACGGTGCGAGCGGCTCCGGCGTCACCCGCGAACACGAGGTCGGTCACCCACGGCTCGAGGGTCGCGTCGACTGAGGCGTCGAGACGGGGGAGGAGGACACCGCCCACGGTGGCGACGGCGACCGCGACGACGGGCAGAGGCCAGAGCCGGGACCGCACGGCCTCGACGATGATGGCGAGGGGAGCGGTCATCGCCAGAGGTCCGATGGGCCGCGCCCACGAAGGTCCGCGCCCGTCCGACTCAGGGTTCGGCCAGCCGCCCGGTCCACCCTTCTGTTGCGCGCCACCGTCACGCCGGGGTCTCGTGGCGCGCGGTGAGGAACTCGCGCGTGAGGCGGTCGCGCAGGTCGGGCTCGGCAAGCACGACGACGTCGTCGCCCGCTCGCAGCTCGGTGCCCTCGCGGACGGTGACGAGCTCGGCGTCCCTCACGACGATGCTCACCCACATGTCGCCGACCCGGGAGGCGACATCGCTGATGGTCGTGCCGTCAGCGGGGGAGCCCGCGGCCACCCGCAGGCGGTGGACGCCGTCGGGCTCCTCGCGCAGCCGTACCCCGAGCGTCCAGGGTTCGATCTCGACGCGGCGGCTGGGCAGCTTGAGCCAGCGCACGACCGCCGGCACCAGGCTTCCCTGGGTGAGGACCGAGAACGTGACGACGACGACGACGATGCCGTAGAGGCGTTCGGCCTCGGGGACCTGGGCGGCCCTCAGGAACTCGCCCAGGAGGATGGGCACGGCCCCCTTCAGGCCGGCGAAGAGCACGAAAGCAAGCTCGTTGTGGCGCAGCCTCGCCGGCAGGAGGCACAGGCCGGCAGCCAGCGGCCGGATGACCAGGGCCAGGGCGAGGCCGAGGACGAGCCCGGGGACCCAGACGTCCGCCCGCGCGACGACGGCGACGTCGACGGTCAGTCCGAGCACGAGGAACGCGACGATCTCCCCGAGGCTGCCGAGCGCTGAGTGGAAACGCTCGATCTCCCGCTTGTACGGCGTGCCGGGGTCGCCCAGCAGGATGCCGGCGACGAACACGGCCAGGAAGCCCGAGCCGTGGGCGAGCGTCGCGATACCGAACAGCGCGACCGCACAGAAGACGCTCCGCAGGGGGTACAGGGCCTCGTTCGGCAAGGGCACCCGGCGGGTGAACCACAACAGACCCCACCCTCCGAGGATCCCGACGGCGGCACCGACCACCATCTGCAGGCCGAAGGTGACGGCGACCTGGCCGGCTCCCTGCCAGGTGAGCGCCCCGGCGGCCAGCAGGCTGACCATGAGGGCGATCCCCACCGGGTCGTTCGCCCCCGACTCGCCTTCGAGGATCGTGCCGCTGCGACCGCGGATCTTGCGCTGCCCGAGGACGGAGAACACCACGGCGGGATCGGTGGGGGCCACGGCGGTCGCCACGAGGACCGCCAGGTACCAGTCGATGCCGAAGGCGTAATGCAGCAGGGCCGCTCCCGCGGCGGCGGTGAGGAAGGTGCCGATGAGCCCCACTGACGCGACGGGCAGTGCCGCCGCGCGGAAGCGGCGGACCCCGATGGTCATCCCGCCGTCGAAGAGGATCAGGATCAGCGCCACCGTGACGATGTGTTCGACGGTGACGGCGTCCGGTAGCCGCACCGCGGGGAAGACGGTGGCCGCCGCCGCCGCGCCCAACAGCATGAACAGCGGGGTCGGGATGAAGGTCCGAGCGGTCAGCCGGTTCAGCAGGACGGCGACCAGTGCAGCCGCGCTGGCACACAGCAAGATCAAGGCGTAGTCGTCAGCGCCATCCATGAGCTCCCGATTCCGGGGTTGGAGGAAACGTTCGCCGACCAGACTTCCCGGCACACCAGACCCAACCCTAGACGTTCCGGTGGGGGTCGACGGACGGACCGGATCGGCGCTCAGCCATCAGGTACCGCCGTCAGGGGCCTACCCTGGAGGATTCCGACCAGGAGCGACCCAGATGTCCGATCCCTCCGCGCGCCCGCTCGACCGGGCTCCGCACGGGACAGCCACGCCGGTTCGACTGCCCCGCCGGGACCCCGAGTGGGTGCGTCCGACGTTGATCTTCCTGTTCGGGGTGCTCGTCGGAGCCCTGGTCATCGCGGGGTCGCGGCCGCTGCCATCCTCGGGGCCGGCGCCGTCCTCCACCCCGGTGGGCGTCGTCGAGTGTGACCACGTGGTCACCGACTCGCAGCACCTCGTCGAGCTGGCCAACCGAGCCGCCACCGCCGCCCAGCGCCAGGACGTCACCAGTCTCAACGCCCTGGCCACCGAGCTCAGGAGCGCCGAGAGCGCCCTGGACCTCGATCTGCCCAGCTGTCATCGCTGAGCGTCGGCTCCGTTCCCACGGACCCGCTCCTCGAGGCCCATCGCATCCCACGGCGCGTGGCCTCGGGCGTCGTTGTCGAAGTAGACGTAGACGGCGCGTCCCTGGTCGCGCCACGCCCGGCAACGCTCGGCCCACGCGTCGAGCTCGGGAGCGGTGTAGCCGCTGGCGTACAGCTCGGTATGCCCGTGCAGACGCACGTAGCGGACCCCGCTCGTGTCGGCGTCGATGACGGGGAACTTCCCCGCCGCGTCGGCCCAGACTGTGCCGATGTCGTTGGCGCGCAACAGCTCTGCCGCCTCGCCGGAGTCGAAGCTGGGGTGTCGCGCCTCTAGTACGTGCCGGACGGGACGCTCGTCGACCGCGTCGACGAGGATGCGGCCCTCCTTCACCTTGTCGTCGTGACCGTGGGCGAGGCCGGCCGCGTCGGTGGTCGAGCGGGGGAGCCGGTCGAAGAAGTCCGCCATCCGCTGCGGGTCGAATGCGAGTGTCGGCGGGAGCTGCCAGAGCACCGGGCCGAGCTTGGCCCCCAGGGCAAGCACTCCGGACGCGAAGAAGTTCGCCAGCGCCACGTCGACGTCCCGCAGCTGCTTCATGTGCGTGATGTAGCGGCTGCCCTTGACGGCGATCTCGAAGTCCTCCGGCGTCTGCTCCACCCACGTGCGGTAGGAGGCGGGGCGCTGCAGCGAGTAGAACGAGCCGTTGACCTCGACCGACGTCATCCGCGCCGCGGCGTACGACAGCTCGAGCCGGTGCGCAAGGCCCTTCGGGTAGAAGTCGCCCCGCCATCGTGGGTAGGTCCAGCCGGAGATCCCCACCCTGATGCGCGCCAGGGGTCGGCCCGCCGGTCAGTCGGCCTCGGAGGCGGAGCCGGAGCCGGCTCCCGCCACCGCGACGACGGCGCCCAGCACGAGCCGACGGGCGAGGTCGTCGCCCAGCTCACTCACCTTGGCGCGGCCATCCTCCAGGAGGCGCTGGACCGCGGTCTCCTCCTTGCCGGTGAGGCTCAGCTCGCCGGCGCGGCTGCGCAGGGTCGGGCCGCGGTCGGAGGTGGTCAACCGGGCGTC
>JBDSYO010000422.1:0-4291 GCA_039925625.1 Lapillicoccus sp.
AGGTCGGGACGCGCAAGGGCGACAACGCGCCCATGGCCGTCATCGAGCTGGTCCGCGAGCCGCTGTCCGCGCGCAAGGCCACCGTCAAGGAGGCCGAGGGGGCGACCAAGCGCGCCGCCAAGCAGGCCGAGGCCAAGAGCGCGGCGTCCGAGACCAAGAAGGTGGAGGACGCCGGCGGCACCGTCGACGCCGACCACCCGGTCGACGTCAAGGACCGCCCGCTCTTCGACGGCCCCGAGGCCCCCGGCGACGCCGAGGGCACCCCGGTGGACGCGCCTCAGGACGCGCCCGCCGAGGGTGAGTACGGGCCTGGGTCCGCCGCTCCGAACGAGGACGGCTCCGCGCCGGCCGGGTTCGAGATCAAGGGCAACAAGGACTCGATGAAGTACCACGAGCCCGACGGCCAGTGGTACGAGCAGACCATCGCCGAGGCGTGGTTCGCCACGGCCGAGGCTGCGGAGAAGGCCGGCTTCACCAAGGCCGGCAGCAGCTGACGCGCGTCCCACCTCGGCTCATTCGTGCTCTGGACCGCCCCGGAAAAGGGGCGGTCCAGAGCACGAACCGTTTTCGGGGGGCTCGGTCGGGAAGGGACCAGGGCGGGGTTAGGTTCGAGGTATGCCGAGTCACTCCTCCTCGTCCGCTGCGCTCGCGGTCCTCGTCGAGGCCTTCGGGCGGACCCCTGACCTCGTGGCGCGGGCGCTCGACGGGCTGAGCGAGGACGACCTCACCCGCCGGGTCGCCCCCGACGCCAACACCGTCGCGTGGCTGGTCTGGCACACGGCGCGGATGCAGGACGCCCAGGTCGCCGCGGCCGGGAGCGCCCTGGGTCGGGCGGGCGAGCAGGTCTGGACCGCGCAGGGGTATGCCGACCGGTTCGGCCTCGGCGTCGGCGACCGCGAGGTCGGCTACGGGATGAGCTCGGACCAGGTGGCCGCCGTGCACGCCCCCGCGGACCTGCTCGTCGACTACCACCGCGCGGTCAACGAGCACACCCTTCAGCTCCTCGACAGCCTCGACGAGGCCGACCTGGACACCGTCGTCGACCCGGGCTGGGACCCACCGGTCACCCTCGTGGCGCGGCTGGTCAGCATCGAGCAGGACGCCGTGCAGCACCTCGGCCAGGCCGCCTTCGTGCGCGGGATCCTGCAGCGCACCTAGGCTGCCCGCCATGGACGACCGGGGCGACCTCGTGAGGCTCCGCCTCGACCTGGCCTACGACGGCACCGACTTCTCCGGCTGGGCGGCGCAGCCCGGCCTGCGCACCGTGGAGGGCACCCTCTCCGCGGCCATGACGACGGTCCTGCGGGCCGGCGCCCCGGTACGGCTGGTCGTGGCGGGGCGGACGGACGCCGGCGTCCATGCCCGGGGGCAGGTCGCCCACGCCGACGTCGACCCGCGTGCCTACGCCGCCCTCGCCGGCCGGTCGGACCGCACCCCCGCCGACGCACTGCGCACCCGGCTCACCGGCCTCATGGGCGCCGACCTCGCGGTGCGGGCCGTCACTCTCGCCCCGGAGGGCTTCGATGCGCGGTTCTCGGCGACCGCTCGGCACTACCTCTACCGCCTGGCCGACGACCAGGCCCAGCCCGACCCGTTGCGGCGCCGCGACACCGCCACCATCCGGGGGCGGCTCGACGACCAGCTCATGACGCTTGCGGCCGACCGCCTCGTAGGGCTGCACGACTTCGCGCCGTTCTGCCGCCGTCGGGAGGGGGCGACGACGATCCGCACCCTCCTGGGCTACCGGTGGGCGCGACTGGACGACGGCGTCGTGGTCGGCTCGGTCGTCGCCGACGCGTTCTGCCACTCGATGGTCCGCGCACTCGTCGGCGCGGTGGTGCCGGTCGGTCAGGGCCGCCGCGACGTGGGGTGGCCTTCCCGGGTGCTGGCCGCCGGGCACCGGGACGCCGGAGTGCGGGTCATGCCCGCCCACGGGCTCAGCCTGGAGGCGGTCGACTACCCGCCCGACGCCGAGCTCGCGACGCGCGCCCAGGAGGCTCGGGCCGTGCGCTCCCTCTGACCCGCGTCGTAGGTCAGGCCCCCTCGGGCAGGGGCGGGCCGACCACCTGCAGCCCGAAGCGCGGGCCGACCTCGTTCCACCGCGGGATCTCGACGTCCATCGGGAGCCCGTCGGCCCCGGGGAGGCGTCGTTCGGTGGCGGGGATGCCCACCTCGTCGTAGAGGCCGAAGAGGGCGCCCGGATCGGCGAACCCGAGGAACCGGACCGGACGGTCTCCGGTGATCCGGAACGCGTGCGGCACCCCGCGGGGCAGCCAGATGACGTCACCGGCGCCGAGGTGAAACGTCTCCTCGCCGGCGCGGTAGGTCATCGTGCCCTCGAGCAGGTAGAACGCCTCGTCCTCGTGGGTGTGCCGGTGCAGCGGCGTCGCGATCCCCGGCGGCTGGGTGACGAGGGAGACGCCCAGGCCGCCCGTCTCGTCAGCGAGCAGCAGGTGCTCGAAGAGGGACCCCATGGCCCAGGTCGCCGGCCCGCTGCCGGCGGGGCGGACGACGGGCCGCCGGGGGGCGGTCTCGGTGTGGTCGGTGGTGACCGGTGCGGTGGTCATGGCGCCTCCTGAGCGAGGGCGGCAGGTCCGGCGTTTTCATCCGAACCTACCTCGGATGAATTGCTACGCTAGGCCTCATGTCGTCGTCCGTCAAGCCCCGGGCCTACCGCTCGACCGCCCGCGCCGAAAGCAGCGCCGCCACCCGCGCCCGCATCGTCGCGGCTGCTCGAGACCTGCTCGCCGAAAGGGGGTATGCCGCGACCCCCGTCGCCGAGGTCGCCCGCCGGGCCGGGGTGTCGGTCGACACCGTCTACGCCAGCGTCGGGCGCAAGCCCGAGCTGGTCCTCGCCGCCGTGGACGCCATCCTCGGGGAGGGCCGCGGCCCCGTCCCGGCCGAGCAGCGTGACTACGTGGCCGTGATACAGGCCACGCCGGGTGGGCGGGGGAAGCTCGCCGTCTACGCCGCGGCCCTGGGCCGGCTCATGCCCTCCGTCGCCCCGCTGCTTCGGACCCTGGCCCGCGCGGGCGAGGACGACTCGGCCTGTGCCGCCGCCTGGCGGGCCGTCGACGAGCGGCGCGCCGCCAACATGCTGACGTTCGCCGCCGACCTGCGCTCGACCGGGGAGCTGCGTCCGGGCCTCACCGACGAGGACGTCGCCGCCCTCGTCTGGTCGACCAACAGCTGGGAGTACGCCGACCTGCTCGCCCGGCGCGGCATCGGCGGCGAGGCCTACGTGGCCTTCCTCACCGACCTGTGGGTCCGGGCGCTGCTCGAACCGTCGGCGCCACGAGGAGCGAAACCCGGCTGACGGCATACGCCGGGACTGGGAGACTGCTCCTCGTGGGCCATGTCGACGTCAACGGGGTCTACTTCTCGCTGCCGGACGGCCGGCCGCTGTTGACCGACGTCTCCCTGCGGGTGGGGGAGGGCGCGAAGGTGGCGCTGATCGGGCCGAACGGGACCGGGAAGACGACCCTGACCCGCATCGTCGCCGGCGACCTCGTGGCCGACGAAGGTGCCGTCACCCGCACGGGGGGCTTGGGGGTCATGCGGCAGTTCGTCGGGCAGGTGCGCGACGAGAGCACCGTGCGTGACCTGCTGCTGACCGTCGCCACCGCCAAGATCCGCGCCGCCGCGGAGGCGGTCGACCGGTCGGAGCTGGCCATGATGGAGCACGACACCGAGGCCGTGCAGATGGCCTATGCCCAGGCGCTGGTCGACTGGGGCGACGCGGGGGGCTACGAGCAGGAGACCCTCTGGGACGTCTGCACGACCGCCGCCCTCGGGTTGCCGTTCGAGCGCGCTCAGTGGCGCCGGGTGGGCACGATGTCGGGCGGGGAGCAGAAGCGGCTGGTGCTCGAAGCGTTGCTGCGCGGGCCGGAGGAGGTGCTCCTGCTCGACGAGCCGGACAACTACCTCGACGTGCCGGCCAAACGGTGGCTCGAGGACCAGATCATCGCGTCCTCCAAGACGGTGCTCTTCGTCAGCCACGACCGTGAGCTGCTGAGCCGGGTCGCGACCCGCATCGCCACCCTCGAGCCGGGGGGCGGCGGGTCGACCCTGTGGGTGCATCCCGGGCGGTTCGCGACCTACCGCCAGGCCAGGGTCGACCGTCTGGCCCGCCTCGACGAGCTGCGGCGACGCTGGGACGAGGAGCACGCCAAGCTCAAGGCGCTGGTCGAGATGTACAAGACCAAGGCGGCGTTCCGCTCCGACATGGCCAGTCGCTATCAGGCCGCCAAGAGCCGGCTGCGGATGTTCGAGGATGTCGGCCCGCCCACCG
>JBDSYO010000423.1:0-4265 GCA_039925625.1 Lapillicoccus sp.
GGTAGTGCACCTGCGCAAAGGACATCGAGCCCGAGTCGAACCACACGTCGAGCACGTCCGGGACGCGGCGCATCATCGAACGGCCGGTCGGGTCGTCCGGGTTCGGCCGGGTCAGCCGGTCGATGAAAGGCCGGTGCAGGTCAGTCACCGGGACGCCGAAGTCGGCCTCGAGCTGCTCGAACGAACCGTAGACATCAGTGCGCGGGTAGGTGGGGTCGTCGGACTGCCAGACCGGGATCGGGCTGCCCCAGAAGCGGTTCCGGCTGATCGACCAGTCACGGGCGTTGGCCAGCCACTTGCCGAACTGGCCGTGCTTGACGTGCTCCGGCACCCAGGTGATCTGCTCGTTGAGCTCGAGCATCCGCTCCTTGATCTTCGTCACCTCGACGAACCAGCTCGAGACCGCCATGTAGATCAGCGGCTCCCGACAGCGCCAGCAGTGCGGGTAGGAGTGCTCGTAGGTCTCCCGGCGCAGCAGCACCGTGCCGGCCGTCACGGCGCCGTGGTCGGGCCCGCCGCGGGTGCGGGCCTTGAGGTGGTCGATGATCGGCAGGTTGGCGTCGAAGACCAGCAGGCCCTCGTAGTCGGTGACCGGGTAGGTGAACCGGCCGTCGGGGCCGACTGGCATGACCGGCTCGATGCCGGCCGCGTCGGTGACGACCTTGTCCTCCTCGCCGAAGGCGCCGGCGGTGTGGACCAGGCCGGTGCCGTCCTCCGTGGTCACGAAGTCGGCCGGGAAGACGCGGTGCGCCTTGGCGTGCCCCAGGTAGTAGTCGAACGGCGGCGTGAACGAGCGGCCGAGGAGGTCCGTGCCCGTGAGCCGCTCGACGACGCGCTCGTCCAGCGTCGCGAGGTCGACGTCGGCGCCGAACAGGTCACGGGCGTACGCGGCCAGCCGGGCCGCCCCGACGACGTACCGCTCCGTCGTGCCACTGACGTCGGACTCGACGACGACGTAGTCGATGTCGGGGCCGACCATGATCCCGAGGTTCGCGGGCAGGGTCCACGGCGTCGTCGTCCAGACGAGCGCCAGCTCACCGGTCTCCAGCCGCAGGCCGACGGTGACGGCCGGGTCCTGCCGCTGCTGGTAGACGTCGTCGTCCATCCGCAGCTCGTGGTTGGAGAGCGGCGTCTGGTCGTTCCAGCAGTAGGGCAGAACGCGGTAGCCCTCGTAGATGAGCCCCTTGTCGTAGAGCTGCTTGAACGCCCAGAGGACCGACTCCATGTAGCCGGGCTCGAGCGTCTTGTAGTCGTGGTCGAGGTCGACCCACCGGGCCTGGCGGGTGACGAACGCCCGCCACTCGTCGGCATACCTCATGACGGACGAGCGGCACGTGGCGTTGAAGGCCTCGATGCCGATCTCGAGGATCTCCTCCTTGGTCTTGATCCCCAGCTGGCTCATCGCCTCCAGCTCGGCCGGCAGCCCGTGGGTGTCCCAGCCGAACCGGCGCTCGACCCGCCGCCCGCGCATCGTCTGGTAGCGAGGCACGATGTCCTTGACGTAGCCGGTCAGCAGGTGGCCGTAGTGCGGCAGGCCGTTGGCGAACGGCGGCCCGTCGTAGAAGACGAACTCGTTGGCGCCGTTCTCGCCGGCCTCGCGGTTCTCGACCGACGCGACGAACGTGCCGTCCTCGTCCCAGTACCTCAGGACGCGCTCCTCGATCTCGGGGAAGCGGGGGCTGGAGGGGACGTGCGGGTACGGCGGCTGGGCGCTCATCGGGTGTGGCTCCTGCGGTGGTGGGTGTGCCTCGGTCTCTCCACGAGGACGACGCCACCTGTCGGTGTCACCGCGGTACCACCCCGCTTGTCGCCGCCGGGGGCCGGAGACCGACACCGCGCGTACGACCGCTCTTGTCCGAGGCGATCACGGGCCCACCCGTCCGGTTCTACTGGGGCCCGGGCATACCGAGGTATGCCGGTGGACCCGTTCTTCCGGAGGCTCACCGCTGATGACGGCTCGAACGCCTGTCTGGCGAGTCTAGCGGCGGCCGAGCGGTGGATCGACCCCCTTACAGTGCTGGCATGAGGCTCAGCGAACGCGCCCTCGTCACCGACCCGGGGGTCGCCGCGACCTATGGCATCGACTCCTCGCTGGGCTCCACGGCCCCCGAGACCTTCACCGTGGTGCGGGCGCGCGACGTCGGCGACGTCGTGGAGGTGCTGCGCCACGCCGCGGCCGAGCGCATACCGGTCGTCCCTCAGGGGGCCCGCACCGGTCTGGCCGGCGGGTCGGCGGCCACCGAGGGCAGCATCGTCCTCAACCTCGAGGCGCTCGACGAGGTCACCGAGCTCGACGAGGTGGAGCGCTTCGCCGTCGTGCAACCGGGGGTCGTCACCAACGACCTCAAGGCGGCCGCGGCCAAGGTCGGGTTGGCCTATCCCCCCGACCCGGCGTCGGCCGCCTGGTGCACGGTGGGCGGCAACATCGCGACCAACGCGGGCGGGTTGTGCTGCGTCAAGTACGGCGTCACCGCCGACTACGTGCGCGGGCTCGACGTCGTGCTCGCCGGGGGCGAGACGATGCGCACCGGACGACGGACCGCCAAGGGGGTGGCGGGGTTCGACCTCACGGGGCTGTTCGTCGGGTCGGAGGGCCTGCTCGGCGTCGTCACGTCGGCCGTCGTGCGGCTCATCGCGGCACCTGACCCGGCGCTCACGGCGCTGGCGACGTTCGCCTCCCTCGACGCGGCCACCGCGGGGATCCTGGCCCTGCGAGCCGACCCCTACGGCCCCTCCCTGCTCGAGCTGCTCGACGCCGACACCATCGTCGCCGTCCAGGCGGTGGCCGACTTCGGCTTCCCGGCCGACTGCGCCGCGGTGCTCATCGTGCAGTCCGACCGGCCGGGCCACGTCGGCGAGGACGTGCACCGGTACGCGTCCCTGCTCGAGGCCGCGGGTGCGACCGACGTCGCCGTGGCCGACGACGCCCAGGAGGCCGAGGCGCTGATGGCGGGCCGGCGGGCGCTCCACGTCGCCCACGAGACCAAGGGTCCGCACTTCACCGAGGACGTCTGCGTGCCGGTGGCGCGGCTGGCCGACCTCATCCGGGCCGGCCACGAGATCGGCGCGCGCCGCGGCGTCGACGTGACGCTCTCGGGCCACGCCGGCGACGGCAACCTGCACCCGTGCTTCTTCTTCGCGGCAGGCGACGCCGACAGCATGCACCGGGCCGAGCAGGCGTTCGACGACCTCGTCCACGTGGCCCTGGCGCTGGGCGGGACGATCACGGGCGAGCACGGCGTGGGGTCGCTGAAGATGCGCTGGCTCCCGCAGGAGCTCGGCGAGGCCGAGATGGCCCGCCAGCGCGCCGTGAAGGCCGTCTTCGACCCGCTGGGGATCATGAACCCCGGCAAGGTCCTCTGACCCCGCCCGCCAAAGGTCACCTTTGGCGGGTCCCGCGGCGGCCAAAGGTCACCTTCGGCTGTTTCTGGACGCTCCCAGCGACCGAAGGTGACCTCTCGGCGCAGCGAGAGGCGCCAAAGGTGACCTTTGGCGGCGTTCTTCGGGGCGGGTATGCCGGCAGGTGGGCGGCGTCAGTGGGCAGGGGGACGGGCGGGCCACGGCGGCTGGTAGAAACGTCGGTATGAGCGAGACGGAGACGCAGAGCGGGTGGCTCAGCCGGCGTGAGCTGCGCGACGCCCGGGAGCGCCTCCCGATCGTCTACGTCGAGGCGGTGCCGGTGCGGGTCGACGAGCGCGGGGTCGTCACGACCATCGGCCTGCTGCTCCGGGCGTCGTCGGAGGGCGTCGTCGACCGGGAGCTCGTCTCGGGGCGCGTCCTCTACCACGAGCGGGTGCGCGACGCTCTGATGCGGCACCTCGAGAAGGACCTCGGACCATTGGCCATGCCGCGGATCCCGTTGTCGCCGCAGCCCTTCACGGTCGCGGAGTACTTCCCGACTCCCGGGGTCACGCCGTTCCACGACCCACGCCAGCACGCGGTGTCCCTCGCCTATGTCGTGCCCGTGCTCGGCGACTGCTCGCCCCAGCAGGACGCCCTCGACCTTGCCTGGGTGACGCCCGAGGAGGCCGCCGCCCTCACCACGCGCGGTGAGATGGGCGGCGGCCACGGCGTGCTGCTGCGTCAGGCGCTGGCCCACATGGGGCACCCGGTCTGAGGCGCCCGCCGGTCGGTGGTTCAACGGCCGACCCATCGGGTAGAGGCCGAACATGACGCGAGTCGGCTACACCCTCATGACCGAGCAGAGCGGCCCCAAGGACCTCGTGCGCTACGCCCAGGCCGCGGAGGACGTGGGGTTCGACCTG
>JBDSYO010000424.1:0-5537 GCA_039925625.1 Lapillicoccus sp.
CCGCGTCGGTCATCGGCTTCGGTACCCAGCTGCTCGGGCCCCGCCACCGGCTGTCGGCCCTCGCCGTCACCACGGCCGCCATCGTGCCGCTGCTGCCCGGCCGCGCGGTCTACCAGGGCCTGTTCGAGATCGTCTCCGACTCGCAGGGGGCCGGTCTGTACCAGGGCCTCGGCACCCTGCTCGGAGCGGTCGGCGTGGGCATGGGGCTCGCCGCGGGGGTGTCGCTCGGCACCTACCTCGCCCGCTGGACCGTCCGCGTCGCCGACGTCCTCACCCGTTCGCCCTCCTGACCGCGGCCGGGGTCCTGCGGCCCTCGTTACGCTCCACCCCATGAGGACTGAGCGGTCCGCGACCCCGGAGGCGGCCTCGACGGCGGCCGACCGGTTCATGTTCTTCTCGGACGCCGTCCTCGCGATCGCGCTGACGCTGCTGGCCGTGAACCTCCCTCTCCCCACCGGCGGCTCGGGGCCGGCGTTCCTCGCCTCTGCGGCCGAGCACTCAGACGCCTACCTCGCGTTCCTCGTCAGCTTCCTCGTCATCGCTCAGCAGTGGCGCGCCCACCACCGGCTGTTCCGCTACCTGGTCGACGCGCCGCAGCCGCTCATCGTCGCCAACACCGTCTGGCTGTTCACCATCGTCGTCACGCCCTTCGCGACGACGGTGCTCTGGTCCGGCGACGGCGTCGGGCACGGCGACTTCCCGTGGCGGTTCACGCTGTATGCGGTGGTGCAAGCGGTCGCGGCCCTGTCCTTCCTGCGCTTCGGGGGTGTCATCGCGCGGGACGGGCTGCTGACGGCCTGCGCCCCGGCCGACCTGCTAGCCGCCAACCGGACGCGCAGCATCGTCCTGGCGACCGCGTTCCTCGTCTCCATTGGCTTCGCCTTCCTCGTCGGGGCCTGGGCCTTCGTCCTCTGGGGAGTTCTGCCCGTTGCCACGAGCCGGATCATCCACCGCGTTCGGCACCGCCCAGAGGTGACGGCGGCATGACCCGGATCGACCTGCATACCCACTCGACGGCGAGCGACGGCACCCAGCCCCCGGCCGAGGTGGTGGCCAGCGCGCAGGCGGCGGGTCTCGACGTCGTCGCCCTCACGGACCATGACACCGCCCACGGCTGGGCGGAGGCGGCCGCCGAGGCCCAGCGACGGGGGGTCGCGCTCGTGCGCGGCATCGAGGTGTCCTGTCAGCGGCGCGGGCGGTCCGTCCACCTGCTCGGCTACCTCGTCGACCCGGGCTCGCCGGGGCTGGCCAGCGAGCTGCGACGCTCCCGTGAGACCCGGGTCGGCCGGCTGCGGCGGATCGTCGAGCTCATGGCCGCGGACGGCATCCCCGTCACCTACGAGCAGGTGCTGGCGCAGGTGCCCGCGGGCGCCACCGAGGGCCGGCCGCACATCGCCGACGCGCTGGTGGCCTCGGGCGCGGTGGCGACCCGCGACGAGGCGTTCCGGCGTTGGCTGGGCAACGACGGCCCGTACTACGTGGGGCACCACGCCCCCGACCCCGTGGATGCGGTCCGGCTGGTCGTCGAGGCGGGAGGCGTCGCGGTGGTCGCGCACCCGTTCGGGCGTGGGCCGGGCACCGGGGTCGTCGACGCGCTGGTCGAGGAGATGGCGGCCGCTGGGCTCGCCGGCCTGGAGGTGCACCATCGCGACCACGACGCGGCCGCCGTGGCCCGGGGGACGGCGCTGGCCGGGAGGCTGGGGCTGCTCGTCACCGGGTCCAGCGACTACCACGGGGCCGGCAAGGACAACCGCCTCGGCGAGCACACCACCGACCCCAGCGTGCTGGCCGAGATCGAGGACCGCTCCAGCGGGGTCGTCCGGGTGTTGCGATGACCGACACCCTGTCCGCCGCGGTCACCGTGTTCGCGTCGACCCTCATCACGCTCATCGTCATCATGGACCCGCCCGGGGCGGTGCCCATCTTCCTGGCCCTCACCGCGCGGATGACGCCCACCGAGCGGGCGGCCTCGGCCCTGCGGGCGTCGATCGTCGCGCTGGGGGTCATCGCGGCGTTCGCCGTCTTCGGGCAGCGGATCCTCGACTACCTGCACGTGTCCCTGGCGGCCCTGCAGGGTGCCGGTGGCCTGCTCCTGTTGCTCGTCGCACTCCAGCTGCTGACCGGGCAGGAGTCGGAAGCGATGGCCGACGCCGGGGTCAACGTGGCCATGGTCCCGCTGGGCACGCCGCTGCTGGCCGGCCCGGGAGCGATCGTCGCCATGATGCTGGCCGTGCAGCAGGCAGGCGGGGCGGCCGGGGCGGCCGGGTACCTCGCTGTCGGCCTGGCGTTGCTCGCCACCATGCTCGTCGTCTACGTCTTCCTCCGCTTCGCCACCGTGGTGCGCCGGGTGCTGCGGGAGTCGGGCACCATGCTCGCCACCCGGATCGCCGGCCTGCTGCTGTCGGCCATCGCCGTGCAGATGGTGGCCAGCGCCGTGCGTGCGTTCGTGACGACCGGGGTGTGACGCGGTCGGGTAACGACAACGTAACTTGTCGTTGACAACGAATATTGTCGCCGGCATACTTCGGTGATGGAGCTCACGGAGATGTACGACTACATCCTCTCCCTGCTGCAGGAGACCTCGGGAAGCGAGCATCCGGCGGCGGCCGGGGGTGACGCGCTGACCATGGTCGTGCGGATCTCCCAGGCCCGTGTGGCCCTCGACATCATCGAGGCGCAGGCCGTGCACCAGCTGCGGACCACCCTTCCGCAGACGAGCTACGGCGAGATCGGCGCGGCTCAGGGCATCAGCAAGCAGGCCAGCCGGATCCGGCACACCAAGCTCGAGCAGGTGCTCAAGGTGCATCAGCTCGACGGCCGCCGGCACGCTCTGTCCAAGGCCACCGTCGGCGGTCGTCACCGCCGCGCGGCCCGGCCCGCCCGCGCCGAGCGACGCACGCAGCACTGACCCCACCACCACCCCACACACCGGAAGGACGACAGACATGTCACAACCCACGCAGGTCTCGCAAGTCCCCCAGCACACCAGCGCCTTCTTCGGCACGGCGCTCCTCTTCCTGACCATCACCGGAGTCTGGAACCTCGTCAACATCTGGCTCCTCGACGTCAGCGTCCTGCAGCGGTGGACGATCGGTATGAGCGTCATCTCCGCGATGTTCGCCGTGGTCGTGGTCTCCAAGGTCGTCCGCGACCGCGAAGAGGCGAACCGCCGCTGACCCTGTGCCCTTCGGTCCGCCTGTGGATGAGCTCCGGGGCCCGTCGGCGGCCCTGGCTACCGTGGCAGGGTGACGGTTCAGGTGGCAGCGCAGCAGGGGGTGTTCGGGGGCATGCCCACGCCGCTGTATGCCGCCTCGCCGTCCCGGCTGCTCGCCTTCCTCGACTGCCCCCGCCGCTACCGGCTGCAGTACCTCGACCGGCCGCGGCCCGCCCCGCGCCCTCAGCGGGCCCACACCTCGGTCGGTCTCGCGACGCACAACGCCCTGCGCGACTGGTGGGACCTCGAGGCGCCACGACGTACGCCGGCCGCAGCCCGCGCTCTGGTGGGGGCGGCCTGGATCGAGACGGGGTTCCGCGACGCCGGGCAGAGCGCGCGGTGGCGACGGACGGTCACGGGCGAGGTGTCGGCCTACTTGCAGGGGGTCGACCCGGAGCGACAGCCCCGAGGGATCGAGCGGACGGTGTCGCTACGCACCGGGTCCCTGACCCTGGCCGGACGGGTCGACCGCCTCGACGAGCGAGCGGGCGAGCGCGGCGAGGAGCTGGTCGTCGTCGACTACAAGACGAGCCGGCGCGTCTGCACCGACGAGCAGGCCCGCACGTCCCTCCCGCTGGCCCTCTATGCCGTGGCCGCGGGCCGGATGTTCCGGGGCCGCTGTGTCCGCGTCGAGCTGCACCACGTGCCGAGCGGCACCGTGGCCGCCTACACGCATACCCCCGAGTCGTTGCTGCGCAAGCTGGACGAGGCCGACTCGATCGCTAGGGACGCCCGGTCGGCGGACGCGTCGCACCACGAGCTCGGAGCCGCGTCACCGGCGTTCCCACCCCTGCCCTCCGCGCTGTGCACGTGGTGCGACTACCGTGCTGCGTGTCCGGAAGGGCAGCGGATGGGGCCGGAGAAGTCCTCCTGGGCCGCCCTCGAACCGGACCTCCAGCCGGATCCGCCCCGCGTGCGGGCGGACCACGACGAGAGGCGTACTCATGCCCCGGACCGCGACGGCGACCGCGACCGCGACCAAGGCCCGCCGACCGGCGCCTCAGCCGGCCCGAGCGTGGGTGCTCGCGGTCGCGAACCAGAAGGGCGGAGTGGCCAAGACGACCTCGGTAGCCAGTCTGGGGGCGGCGTTCGCTGAGGCGGGGAAGCGGGTGCTGCTCGTCGACCTCGATGCCCAGGCCTGCCTGACCTTCTCGCTCGGGGTCGACCCCGACTCGGTCGAGACCTCCGTCAACGAGGTGCTGCTCGGCCGCGCCGACCTGGCCGAGGCGGTCGTGCACTGCGCGGACGGTGTCGACCTGGTGCCGTCGGTCATCGAGCTGGCGGGCGCGGAGGCGCAGCTGCTCGGGCGCCCCGCCCGGGAGTACGTGCTGCGCAGCGCCCTCGAGCCGGTGCTCGGCGACTACGACGTCGTCGTGCTCGACTGCTCGCCGAGCCTCGGGGTGCTCACGCTCAACGCGCTGACCGCCGCCGACGGCCTCGTCATCCCCATGATGTGCGAGATGCTCAGCCACCGCGGCGTGGGCCAGCTGCTCGACACGGTCGCCGACGTGCGCAAGATCCTCAACAAGGACCTCGTCGTCGTCGGCATCCTGCCCACGATGTTCGACGGCCGCAGCAACCACGCGCAGGCCGTGCTCGCCGACGTCGGGGAGCGTTACGGCCTGCCGGTGCTCACCCCGCCCATCCCCAAGACGGTGCGGTTCGCCGAGGCGCCGGCGGTGGGCCGCTCGATCCTCTCGACGTCGCGGACGTCCAAGGGTGCGGCCGCCTACCGGGCGGTCGCGGCCGGCCTACTCAAGGGCCGCTGACCCCGCCAGCAAGAACCCGACCGGACTCACGTTCTTACCGGTTTCGCGCTCCCGCGGAGCCGAAACCGGCCAAGACGTGAGTCCGGTCGGGTTCTTCGGGGCTGCGGTCAGCCCTCGTCGGTGGAGGCGCCGCCCTGGCCGCCCCCGCGACGGCGGCGACGGCGCGGGCGGGACCCGGCACCCTCACCGGTCGCGGCGGCCTCCGGCGCGGGAGCGCCGCCCTCGACCACGGTGACGACACGGCGGCGCTGACGGCTGCGGCCGGCATGGCTACCGCCTTCGGCGTTCGCGTCGGCCGGGGCCGAGCGCTGGGGCTCGTCGCGGCGACTGTCCCGCCGTCCTGCGTCACGTCCGCCGTCACGTCCGCCGTCACGTCCGCCGTCACGTCCGCCGTCACGTCCGCCGTCACGTCCGCCGTCACGTCCGCCGTCACGTCCGCCGTCACGGCTGCCGCGCGGACCCGCGTCCCGACCGCCACCGCGCGCGTTGTCCCGGGGGGAGTCGCCGTGCCGCCCGGATGCCTTGCCCGTCTCGCCGAGGTCCTCGAGACGCTC
>JBDSYO010000425.1:0-10892 GCA_039925625.1 Lapillicoccus sp.
CCACGACCTGCGCCGAGCGCACCTGGTCGGCGGGGATGGTCGCCAGCGTCGTCACGTCGAGGTGCTGAGGGCCGAGGTCCTCGTCGAGAGCGACCCGGACCACGCGGCGCGCGTCGTCGACGGGGAACGCGATACCGCTGGTGGGGGTCATACCGTGGGCTCCTCGACGACGCGGTGATAGGTGGCGGCGACCAGGCCGTCGACGTCCCGGACGGAGCGCAGGTGGCCCAGCCACTGCTCGTCGTCGCGGTCGGGGAAGTCGGACCGCAGGTGGCCACCCCGGGTCTCCTCCCGGAGCGCCGCCACCTGCGTGAGCTCCTGGCCCAGCTGCAGCAGGTTGGTCGCCTGCCAGGCGGCCGGGCCCGGCGTCTCGTCGCCCGGCTCGGCGCCCTTGGCCAGTGTGGCCAGGGTGTCGGCGGTGGCGGCGAGTGAGTCGGCCGAGCGCACGACGCCACTGCCGGCGGTCATGGCGTGCTGCACGTCCCGCCGGTGGTCGGCCCCGAGGAGGGCTCCGTCGTGGGCGGGGCGGTCCTCCCGGGCGGGGTCGACCGGCGCCAGCTCGCCGGCCGCGAACCGGGCGGTGATGTCGTCGGCGATCCGGTGGGCGAAGACCAGCCCCTCCAGCAGGGAGTTGGACGCCAGCCGGTTGGCCCCGTGGACGCCCGAGCAGGAGACCTCGCCGCACGCGTACAGGCCGTCGAGCGACGACCGGCCGGTGAGGTCGACCTTCACCCCGCCGCTCGCGTAGTGCTGGGCGGGCGCGACCGGCACCAGGTCGGCTGCGAGGTCGAACCCGTGGCTGCGGAGGCTGGCCACGATGGACGGGAACCGGCGCTCGAGGAACTCCCGGCCGAGGTGGCGGGCGTCGAGGACGACATGGTCGGTGCCGCGGTCACGCATCCGCGCGACGATCGCGCGCGAGACGACGTCGCGGGGCGCGAGGTCGCCCAGCTCGTGCACGCCCGGCATGAACCGCACGCCGTCGGCATCGACGAGGAACGCCCCCTCGCCGCGCACCGCCTCGCTGATGAGCGGCTGCTGGCCGTTGGCCTCCTCGCCGAGCCACAGCACGGTCGGATGGAACTGGACGAACTCGACGTCCTCCATCACCGCGCCGGCCCGCAGGGCGATGGCCATGCCGTCGCCGGTGGCGACCGACGGGTTAGTGGTGGCGGTGAACAGCTGACCGAGACCGCCCGTGGCGAGCACGACCGCGCGGGCGTGGGCGGCCCCGACGCCGTCGACCTGCCCCTCGCCGATGACGTGCACAGTCACGCCGCAGACCCGGCCCTGCTCGCCGGGGCCGTCGGACTGCAGCAGGTCGACGACGAGCGCGTGCTCGATGACCTGGATATTTGGGTCGGACTGCACGCGGTGCAGCGCCTCGATGAGCGCGCGGCTGATCTCCTTGCCGGTGGCGTCGCCGCCGGCGTGGGCGATGCGGTCACGGTGGTGGCCGCCCTCGCGGGTGAGCAGGATCTGACCCTCGGCGTCGCGGTCGAACTCCGCGCCGAGCGCGACGAGCTCTCGCACCCGCTGCGGGCCCTCGGTGACGAGCGCGCGGACGGCGGCCACGTCGCAGAGGCCCACGCCGGCCACGAGGGTGTCTTCGAGGTGCTCCTGCGGGGAGTCGGCGGGGTCCATCGCCGCGGCGATCCCGCCCTGAGCCCACGCCGTGGAACCCTCGTTGAGCACGGTCTTGGTGACGAGCAGGACGGTGTCGACCTGCTCGCGGAGCCGCAGCGCGGCGGTGAGGCCCGCGATGCCGGACCCGACGACGATGACGTCGGCCGAGGTGGTCCAGCCCGGGGCCGGGGCCTCGAGCCAGCGCGGCACGTGGACGACGGCCGGGGTATGCGTCACAGGTCCTCCGCCTCCCCCGGCTGCCGGGGGTCGTCGCCGTCGTCGTGGTCTGCCGGGCTGCCGGGCCCGTGCTCGTCGGGTCCGACGGGTTCGTCGGGACCGTCGCGATGCTCGGCGAGCACCGCCAGCACCGACTCCGCCTCCGCGGGGCGCAGGCGGCCCCGTTGCCGGGCCAGCTCGACCGTGGCGCGCGACAACGCCCGGTAGGTCGAGCGGATCTGCGGCTCGGTCGCCAGCTCCGCCAAGTGCTCGGCCACCGTACCGGCATCGCCGTCGACCGCCGGCCCGGTGAGGGCCTGGTCGCCCTCGCGGAGCGCGTTCTCGAGGGCCGAGGCGAGCAGCGGAGCGAGGACGCGGCCCGGCTGCTCGATGCCGGCGTCCTCGAGGAGCCGGGTCGCCTGGGCGACCACCGTGGCGATGTGGTTGGCGCCGAGGGTGAGGGCCGCGTGGTAGAGCGGGCGGTCCTCCTCCTCGACGAGGAACGGGTCGCCGCCCATCTCCAGGACCAGCGCCTCCCCCAGCGGCTGCAGCTCCTTGAGCGTCGTCACGGCGAAGCACGCGTCGCTGAGCCGGTCGAGGTCCACCGCGGTGCCCGTGAACGACATCGCCGGGTGGACGCCGAGCGGGAGGGCGCCGGCCCGGGCGGCGGCCTCCAGGACTCCGGCGCCATAGCGGCCGCTGGTGTGGACCACGACCTGGCCGGGCCGGAACGCGCCGAGGGTCGCGAGCCCACCGACGAGTGCGGGCAGCGCGTCGTCGGGCACGGCGAGCAGCACCAGGTCGGCGGCCGCGACGACGTCGGGCACGTCGCGCACGGGCACACCCGGCAGCAGCGCGGCCGCTCGGGTCAGCGAGGCCTCGCTGACGGCGGCCACCACGACGACCCGGTGGCCGGCGCGGTGCAGGGCAGCGCCGAGGACCGTGCCGACGCGCCCCGCCCCGACCACGCCGACCCGGAAGCGCGGCGGCCGGTCGGAACGGTCGGTCGTGTCGCTCACAGCGCGAGACGCTACCTCCCCGGTCCGACGTGACGGGCCGGCCGCCCAGGGTCCCCCCGACGGGCAGGATGGGCCGGTGTCCTCACCGGTGCCGTGGCGCGAGGCCTGGGAGCAGGCCCTCTACGGCGCCGACGGCTTCTACCGCCGCCCCGACGGGCCCGCCGGCCACTTCCTGACGGCGACGCACGGCGGCGCGGGCGCGGTCCTGGCCGAGACCCTGTGGGGCTGGGCCGACCGGCTGGGCGCCGACGGCATCGTCGACGTGGGCGCCGGCCGAGGCGAGCTGCTCCGGCACCTGTATGCCGCCGCACCGCACCGGCCTCTCGCCGGCCTCGACGTGGTGGCCCGACCACCCGACCTGCCCGACCGCGTCGGGTGGTCCGTCTCGCCCGGCGGCGCCGCCCTGCCCGACGACCGTTTCCCCCGCCGTAGCCTCGTCGTCGCCCACGAGTGGCTGGACGTGGTCCCCTGCACCATCGGCGAGGTCGACCCGCAGGGCCGGCTGCGCCAGGTGCTCGTCGACCCGGCCGGCACCGAGCACCTGGGCGGCCCCCTCGACGAGGCGGATCTCGCCTGGTGCCAACGGTTCTGGCCCGCGGTCGTCGCACCCCACGCGCCGCCCGGGGACCGCGTCGAGGTCGGGCGCTCGCGCGACTCGGCCTGGTCGGGCCTGCTCGACCGGCTGGACGGCGGCGCGGCCCTCGCCGTCGACTACGGGCATACGGCCGACGAACGACCCGCCACCGGCACGCTCACCGCATACCGGTCGGGTCGCCAGGTCGAGCCCCTACCCGACGGCTCCTGCGACCTCACCGCCCACGTGGCTGTGGATGCCCTGCGCCAGACCGACCGCTGCCGACAGCGCGACGCGGTCGTTGCGGCCGACCGCCCGGACCGCGACATGGCGCGCCGCGACCCGGCGGCCTACCTGGCGGACCTGGCCCGCGGGAGCGACGTCGCGGCCCTGCGCCGGCCCGGGGGGTTCGGCGACTTCTGGTGGGTCACCTGGGCGGCGTAGGGCTCAGCGCGGGGCGACGAGGAGCCGCTCGTAGCCGCGCAGGACGAACGTCGGTCGCCGCACCGCCTCGACGATCTCGAGGGTCTCGAAGCGCCGCAGCAGTGCGCTGATGCTCGTCTCGAGCTCGAGCCGGGACAGCGGCGCCCCGATGCAGAAGTGGATGCCGGCGCCGAAGGCGAGGTGGGGGTTGGGGTCCCGGTCGGGGTGGAAGGCGTCGGGGTCGGCGAAGACGGCCGGGTCCCGGTTCGCGGCACCGAGCAGTGCGGCCACCTTGGCGCCGGCCGGGACGACGACGTCGCCCACCGACACGTCGCGCGTCGCCGTCCGCTCGAACAGCTGCAACGGCGAGTCGTGCCGGAGCATCTCCTCCACCAGCGAGTCGGGATGGTGCGGGTGACCGCCGGAGGCCTCGATCGAGGCCAGCCCGTTGCCGAACCCGTTGACGCTGGCCTCGTGGCCGGCGTTGAGCAGCAACACCGCCGTGGCCACCAGCTCACGGGTCGAGAGCCGGTCGCCACCCTCGCGCACGGCGACGAGGTCGGACAGCAGGTCGTCACCGGGAGCCAAGACCCGCTCTGCTGCAAGGGCTTCGACGTATGCAGCGAACGCGCCGGCCGCGGCGACGGCCTCGGCCTCCTGCTCGGCGGTGCGGTTGACCTCGTACATCTTGACGATGGACTGGGACCAGGGCCGTAGCAGGTCACGGTCGGCCGCGGGCCACCCGAGCAGCTCGGCGATGACGAGCACGGGCAGCGGCTCGGCGAGATGCGCGATCGCGTCGAACGACCCGGTGTCGGCGAGCTGGGCCTCGCAGCCATCGAGCAGGCCCGCCGTCAGCTCGGCGATCCGGGGGCCGAGCCGGGCCACGTGGCCCCGGCTGAAGGCGCTCTGCACGAGACGGCGCAGCCGGGTGTGCTTCGGCGGCTCGCTGTCGAGGATCGAGTCGGCGTGCAGCCAGTTGAACGTCTCCCAGACGTCATCCGGGTCCCGCGGGCGGAAGATCCGGCCCAGAGCGCGGTCGCGCAGCACCTGGTTGCACGCGGCATACCCCGTGGCGACCCACAGTCCCAGGCCGCTGTGCCAGGCCACCGGGGCCACCGCGCGCAGGGCGGCGAAGGCCGGGTAGGGGTCGGCGACGACCTCGGGGTCGCCGAGGTCGAGGAGCTCCGCGGCGTCCAGCGCGTCGTGGTGGGCCATGGCGAGAGGGTAGGCGCCTGCGCGGCATACGGCAGACTGGCGCGCATGTCCCCGACGTCCGCCGGCCCCCGCGCCGAGGCCGGACGCGAGGTGACGGTCGGGATCGGTGCCGGTGGTCTGGCCACCTCGGACATGGTGCTCAACATCGGCCCGCAGCATCCCGCCACCCACGGCGTCCTCAGGCTGCGCATCGTGCTCGACGGCGAGCAGATCGTGCGGGCGGAGCCCATCGTCGGCTACATGCACCGCGGCGCCGAGAAGCTGTTCGAGGTGCGCGACTACCGGCAGATCATCGTCCTGGCCAACCGGCACGACTGGCTGTCGGCGTTCTCCAACGAGCTGGGCGTCGTCCTCGGGGTGGAGCGGATGCTCGGCATGGAGGTGCCCGAGCGGGCGGTCTGGGCGCGCACCCTGCTCGCCGAGCTCAACCGGGTGCTCAACCACCTGATGTTCCTCGGGTCCTATCCCCTCGAGCTCGGGGCGATCACGCCGGTCTTCTACTCCTTCCGCGAGCGCGAGGAGCTGCAGGCGGTGATGGAGGAGGCCTCGGGTGGCCGGATGCACTACATGTTCAACCGGGTCGGCGGCCTCAAGGAGGACCTCCCCGCCGGCTGGCTCGACCGCGTCGCCCACGCCGTGCGCGAGGTGCGACGGCGGCTCCCTGACTTGCGGAACATGTTGGTGGGCAACGAGATCCTCATCGCTCGCACCCGCGACGTCGGCGTGCTGACCCCGGAGACCGTCCACGCCTACGGGGTCTCCGGGCCGATCGCCCGAGCGAGCGGTGTCGACGTCGACCTGCGCCGTGACGCCCCCTACCTGGCGTATGCGGAGCTGTTCGCCGAGGGCGGGCCGGGTCGGGTCGTCACGCGCACCGCCGGCGACTGCGAGGCCCGGCTGTCCGTGCTGCTCGAGCAGGTCGACGTCAGCCTCGACCTCGCTGACGCGTGCCTCGACCGGCTGCGGACCCTGCCCCAGGGTCCGGTCAACGTCCGGCTGCCCAAGGTGCTGCGCGTCCCCGAGGGGCACCTCTACACCGCCACGGAGAACCCGCTGGGGTTCAACGGGTACTACCTCGTCTCGCGCGGCGACAAGACACCGTGGCGGCTCAAGCTACGGTCGGCGTCGTTCAACAACGTCGCCGTCCTCGGCGAGATGCTGCCTGGCCACGTCGTCGCCGACATGACGGCCATCCTCGGCTCGATGTTCTTCGTCGTCGGAGACATCGACAAGTGAGAGCGCGGCTGCGCGCGACGCTCGGAGGGGTCGGTCTGGCTGTCGGCGCCGTCCTGCTCGCCGGCTGTGCCGACCGCGACCAGCCTGTACCCCAGCCAGCCCCCGCCGCGCCCTCCTCGACGCCCGCCGCCTCGAAGGCCACGTCGTCTGCTCGAGGCGCGCCGTCGACCACGACGACGACCGCGCTGCCCGGGATGCCGGTGCCGGTCTCCGTGGGCTCCTCCCCGGTGGACGCCACGCGGCTGCGCTCCACCGACGACCTCGCCTCGGTCTTCGGCTGCCCGACCGGCCTGCCGGCGATCCGCCTGACGGCGACTCCCGCGCCGACCGTGCCGTCAGGGGCCACCGCACCACCCGCCCCGGACGCGGTCGTCTGCGCCAGCGCCCTGGCCGACAACGAGGCGCTCTTCCTCTGGTACACCCCCACGCCCGAGGCCAAGCTGGGCGCCCTCACCAGCGCCCTCGAGCGCGCCAGGTACGTCCACGGCGGCCCCAACTGGGTGGCCGCCGGCACGATCAACCCGCAGATGGGCCGCGTCGGCGGCGAGGTCTACCGGTAGCCGCTGCGCCGCCTGCTGTCGGGCGTCTACCTGTAGCGGGAGTCGTCGGAGCCGAAGCGCGGGTCGCTCGGGTCACGGTCACGCTCGTCGTCGAGACGGCACCAACGCTGCACGAGCAGGCCCACCGCCGCCAGACCCGCAGCGGTCAGGACGAGCAGGCCGAGCACGAGGAGCCGCTGTCGCTGCGACGAGACGTCGCCGTCGGGCAGCACGAGCAACAGCTGGGCGGCATACCAGCCGGCGATGGCCGCCCCGCCGAGCGCCGCGGCCTGGGCCATGGCCAGCACCCGCGCGGCGTAGAGCGGATGCACGGGGCGGGTGGCGGTGCCGGCGACGAGCCGCCTGACCGGGCGGCCCGCCAGCACGAGCCCGAGACCGAGGGCGAAGAGGAGCACCGCGGTCAGCCAGCTCTCCCCCGGCAGGTCACGGCCGGCACTCGTCGCGAGGCGCAGGACGACATACGACAGGCCCGCCACGACGACCGCGACGGCGAGCAACAGCCGGATCCGGATGCCGTGTGCGTCGTTCACCATGCGGGGCTCCATTCCGGGCCGGGACGGACGCCGGAGGTGTCGACGCGGGAGAGGAGATCGGCCACGGGGACGACGTCGTTGCCGACCCGGATCCGGCCCTCGGAGTCGGCGAGCGCCCACGGCACGAGCACGAACCCGCGCTCGGCCGCTCGGGGGTGGGGCAGCGTGAGCCTCGGGTCATCGGAGCGGACCTCCGACGGCGTGCCCGGGTCGCCCACCTGGACGAGGTCGAGGTCGAGGGTGCGGGCGCCCCAGCGCACCTCACGCGTCCGCCCGTGGGCCTGCTCGACCGCGTGGAGGCCCGCGAGCAGGTCGCGGGGGGCGAGGGTGGTCTCGCCGACGAGCACGGCGTTGAGGTATGCCGGTTGCTCCGGGCCGCCGACGGGGTCGGTCTCCACGAGCGGCGAGACGGCGCGTACGCGCATACCGGGGAGGGCCCCGACCTCGGCGACCGCATGCTGCAGCGTGGCCCGCGGGTCCCCGAGGTTGGCGCCCAGGGCGACGACGACGGGACGGCTGCGGCGGCGCCTGACCTCGACGGCGACGTCGGTGAAGCGCGTGCCGACGGGGGCCTGAGGTTTGTGCACGGTGACCTCGACCGCGTCGACGTGGGGCCGCGCGAGGACGTCGGCGGCGATGACCTCGGCCAGCCTTTCGACGAGGTCGAACGCGGGACCGGTGATGCGGGCGACGACGTCGGCGGCGACGTCGGCGTAGGAGACGGTGTCCTCGAGGGCGTCGGTGGCCCCGGCCCGCGCGAGGTCGAGCAGCAGGACGACGTCGACGACGAAGGGCTGGCCGTCACGCTTCTCGAACGCGAGCACGCCGTGGTGGCCGACGGCCTCGACGCCGCGCAGGTGGATGCGGTCGCTCATCGGTGGGCCGCCACCTCGTGGACGACCGCGAACGCGTCACGGGTGCCGGCGACGTCGTGCACGCGCACCCCCCAGACCCCGGCCAGCGCGCACAGGACGCTGGTGGCGGCCGTCGCGACGTCGCGGTCGGACGGTGGGCGGGGCGAGCCGCCCGGCGGCACCCCGATCCGGCCGAGGAAGGCCTTGCGCGAGGCGCCGACCAGCACCGGCTGCCCCAGGGCCATGAGCGCTTCGAGGTGGGCCAGCAGCGCCCAGCTGTGGTCGGCGTCCTTGGCGAACCCCAGCCCCGGGTCGAGCACCAGGTGGTGGGGCGACACGCCGGCCGAGACGATCTCGCTGCGGCGCCGGGCCAGCTCGCGGGTGACGTCGGCGACCACGTCGGCGTAGACCGCCCGCGACTGCATGTCGGCGCTGTGGCCCCGCCAGTGCATCGCCACGTAGGGACAGCCGGCGTCGGCGACGACGGGCAGCATGTCGGGGTCGGCGAGGCCCCCGCTCACGTCGTTGACCAGGGACGCCCCCGCCCGCAGGGCCTGGCGGGCGACGACGCCGCGCATCGTGTCGACCGAGACGACGACGCCTTCGTCGGCCAGCGCCTCGACGACGGGGAGCACCCGGCGCAGCTCCTCCTCGACCGAGGGGCGCTCGGCTCCCGGGCGCGTGGACTCTCCCCCGACGTCGACGATGTCGGCGCCGTCGGCCACCAGGGCGCGGCCGTGGGCGATGGCGGCGGCCGGCTCGAACCACGTGCCGCCGTCGCTGAACGAGTCGGGGGTGACGTTGACGACACCCATGACCGCCGGACGCCCCGACGGTCTGGGCAGACCGGTGGGCACGTTCACCGCTGGCCGCCGAGCAGCAGCGACATCGCCTCGGCTCGGGTGGCGGGGTCACGCAGCTGGCCGCGGACGGCGGAGGTGATGGTGCGCGCACCCGGCTTGCGGACGCCGCGCATCGACATGCACAGGTGCTCGCACTCGACGACGACGAGGCAGCCCTGCACGTCGAGATGGGTCACCAGCGCGTCGGCGACCTGGGTCGTGAGCCGCTCCTGCACCTGCGGGCGCCGGGCATACACCTCGACCAGCCGGGCGATCTTCGACAGCCCCGTGACCCGCCCGTCCTTGGCCGGGATGTAGCCGACGTGGGCGACCCCGTGGAAGGGCACGAGGTGGTGCTCGCAGGTGCTGTAGAGCTCGATGTCGCGCACGATGATCATCTCGTCGTGGTCGATCGCGAAGGTCGTCCGCAGGACGTCCGCCGCGCTCTGGTCGAGTCCGGCGAAGGTCTCGGCGTACGCGCGGGCGACCCGGGCCGGCGTCTCCCTCAGTCCCTCGCGAGCGGGATCCTCCCCGACGGCGAGGAGCAGCTCACGCACTGCGGCCGCCGCGCGCTCGAGGTCGACGGGCACCCGGTCAGTGGTCCTCGGACGGGTCGAGCCGACCGCCGTCGGGGACCTCGATCACCTGCGTCCGCGGGTGCTCCTCGGCGAGGGGACTGGCCCCGGCCCGCGCGGCGTCCTCGATGCGCTGCCCCATGGCGGCGTCGCCGGACGCGTCCTGCGGGCTGCCGTGGCCGGAGGAGCCGTTGGCGCTGTGGCCGTTGGTGCCGTAGCCGTTGCGGTTGTAGCCGTTCGGGGTGCCGTTGCGGTTGGTGAGCGACGCCTCGCGCTCGGCCTGGGTCAGCACGGGCGGCAGGTCGCTGAGCAGCCGCGACTCGCTGGAGAGCCACGTCGGCCGCTGCGGCCGCTTGCGCACCTTCTGAAAGATCGTGGCGAGGTCGGCGCCGTTGAGCGTCTCCTTCTCGAGGAGCTCGAGGACGAGCTGGTCGAGGACGTCGCGGTTGTCGTTGATGACGTGCCACGCCTCGTCGTGCGCGTTCTCGATCAGCTTGCGCACCTCCTCGTCGACGACGCCGGCGATCTCCTCGCTGTAGTCGCGCTGATGGCCCATCTCGCGGCCGAGGAACACCTCCCCGGAGCTTCCCCCGAGCTTGATCGCGCCCACCCGCTCGGACATGCCGAACTCGGTGACCATCTTGCGGGCCATCGCGGTGGCCTTCTCGATGTCGTTCGCGGCGCCCGTGGTGGGGTCGTGGAAGACCATCTCCTCGGCGACGCGGCCACCGAGGGCGTACGCCAGCTGGTCGAGGATCTCGTTGCGGGTGGTGGAGTACTTGTCGTCCTGAGGCATGACCATCGTGTAGCCGAGAGCCCGGCCGCGCGGCAGGATCGTCACCTTGGTCACCGGGTCGGTGTGGTTGAGCGACGCGGCGACGAGGGCGTGGCCACCCTCGTGGTAGGCCGTCATCTTGCGCTCGGCCGCCGACATGATGCGGGTGCGCTTCTGCGGCCCGGCGACGACGCGGTCGATGGCCTCGTCGAGGGTGCTGTCGTCGATCAGCTTCTTGTTGGTGCGCGCGGTGAGGAGCGCGGCCTCGTTGAGCACGTTGGCCAGGTCGGCGCCGGTGAAGCCGGGGGTGCGGCGCGCCACCGTGAGCAGGTCGACGGCAGGCGCCATCGGCTTGCCCTGCGAGTGCACCTGCAGGATGCGGTGGCGGCCGATCATGTCGGGCGAGTCGACCGCGATCTGGCGGTCGAAGCGGCCGGGACG
>JBDSYO010000426.1:0-3520 GCA_039925625.1 Lapillicoccus sp.
CGTCTCACCGGAGAGCCTGCTCGACACGTACCACTCGGAACGGCACCCGGCCGACGCCCGTGCCCTCGAGTACTCGAAGGCAGTGAGCGCCCTGCAGCGGCAGGACCCCCGGATCGGGGCCGTTCGCGATCTGCTCGACGAGCTCGTGGTGCTGGACGAGCCTCGCCACCGCGTCGTCGGGATGGTCTCCGGTCTCGACGTACGCTACGACCTCGGGGAGGGCCATCCGCTGCTCGGCCGCCGGATGCCCGACCTCGATCTGACGGTCGACGGTGAGGTGACCCGGCTCTACACGTTGCTCCATCTCGCTCGCCCGCTGCTCGTCGACCTCGGGACGGGTCAGCGGCTCGAGCCGGGGGCCTGGGCGGGCCGGGTTCGGCTGGTCGAGGCGACCTACGACGGCACGTGGGCGCTTCCGGTCGTCGGCGCGGTCGAGGCGCCCGCCGCGGTGCTGGTGCGACCCGACGGCCACGTCGCGTGGGTGGGGGACGGAGCGCCGTCGGGCCTCGAGGAGGCGCTGGCCACGTGGTTCGGGCCGGCAGGGCTGCGGCCGTGAGCCCGTCGACGGAGGCGTCGGTCACGTGGGCGCAGGCCTTGGCCTGGCGGCTGGAGCAGCAGCTCCTCGACCCGGTCGGCAGCGAGTCGGTGGCCGGGGTCGTGCGCCGGCTCGGTGCCGTGCTGTCGATGGACGAGTCGCTGGCCGAGATGGCGGTCCGGACCCGCCGGACGACCTCCCGCCCCGGCGAGCTCGCTGACGCCCTGGCCGACGGCACGGTCGTCAAGGTCTTCGCGTTCCGCGGGTCGATGCACTACCTCTCGCCTGAGGACGGTGGCGTCTACCTGGCGCTGCGGGCGGCGGGCCGGCAGTGGGAGCGGTCGAGCTGGGTGGAGTACTACCGGCTGACCCCGGCGGACTGGCCCGACTTCCGTGCCGCCGTGCGGGAGGCCCTCGACGACGGACCGCTTACCCTCAGCGAGCTGGGCGACGCGGTGACGCGCGTGCCCGAATACCGGCACCTCAAGCCGGTGTTCGACGACGGCGCGGGCACGCTGATCAAGCCGCTGACGTGGCAGGGGGACATGGGCTTCGGCCCACGGCGTGACGGACGGCCCACCTTCCAGCGCCTCGACACCAACCCGCGGTGGGCCGGCATACCCGAGCTCGACGACGCCGGTCCGCGCGCCGTCGAGGCCTATCTGCGCACCTACGGTCCGGCCACCCGCGACCACGTCCACTACTGGCTCGGCAGCGGACTGAGCGCCGGCCGCCGACGGCTCGACGACTGGTGGTCCGGGCTCGGCGACCGGCTGGTGGCAGTCGATGTCGATGGCACCGAGGCGTACGTCATGGGGGACGATGCCGAGGCGCTGGCCGCCGCGTCGCCGTCGGAGGCGGTCCGCTTCCTTCCCGGACACGACCAATGGGTGATCGGCCCCGGCACCAAGGACGTCCACGTCACCCCGGCGTCGCAACGCGAGCTGATGACGCGCAAGGCGAACCCGGTGGTGGTCGGCGGGGTCGTCTGCGGCACCTGGACGCGCCGGGGCGACGAGCTCACGGTCACGTGGCTCGACGAGCGCCCGCGACCGGACCGGGCGATCAAGGAGGAGACTGAGCGACTGGCCGGTCTGCTCGGCCTTGAAAGGGGACTCGCATGAACGACACGCTCGACCGCCCGGCGCCCGCCGGGCGTGCGCTTGTCGTCGCCGGTGGCGGCGCGGCCGGTCACGCCTGGGAGGTCGGTCTCCTCGCCGGCCTCGCCGAGGCCGGCGTCGACCTCACTGCCACCGACCTCGTCGTCGGGACGTCGGCCGGGTCGACGGTCGCGGCCCAGGTCACGAGCGGCGCCCGGCCGGCCGACCTGTATGCCGCGATCCTGGCCGAGGTGCCGCCGTCACCAGCCGGCGGTGACCGCCCGGCTCGGGGACGCACTTCTGGCCTGTCGGGGCCGAGCTACCTGGACTGGTCGAACGCGATCATCGCCGCGTCCGAGGACGCCGCCGACATGCGCCGCCGGATGGGGGCCGCCGCCCTCGCCCGGGCGGCGACCGAGGGCCCGAGCCGCACGCCCTGGCGCGAGATCGTCGCGTCCCGGCTCCCCAGCAGAGAATGGCCGGAGCCGCTCGTCCGCATCACCGCCGTCGACGCGCGCACCGGGGAACCGGTGGTGTTCGACCGTTACAGCGGCGTGGAGCTGGTGGACGCGGTGGCCGCCAGCACCTCGGCGATGACGCCGTACGCCATCGGCGAGGACCGCTACATCAATGGTGGCTACCGGCGCAGTGAGAACGCCGACCTGGCGACGGGGTACGAGCGCGTGGTGGTCCTCTCCCCGTTCGGCGGCCGCACCCGGATGCCGCTCAGGTGGGGGATGGACCTCGCCACCCAGGTCGCGGAGCTGCGTGCTGCGGGGAGCCGGGTCGAGTGCGTGTTCCCTGACAGCGGTGCGGGTGACGTCTTCGACGCCAACGCGTTGGACCCGTCGACCCGCCGCCAGGCGGCGCGCGGAGGCTACGACCAGGGCCGAGCCCTCGCAGACGAGGTTGCGGACGTCTGGACGTGAACCACGACGCGTCCGTTACAGACCGGTGGTCCGGCGGACGGTCTCAACGCCCGGGATCTCGATGTGCGGGGTGCCGTCGGCCTCCATGGCCAGCATCAGCGGGATGGTGGTCCCCGAACCACTGGAGACGACGTAGCTCCCGTCGGGCATGACCTGGAGGCCGAAGACGCGCGGCCCGATCCGCAGCTGAAGCTCACGGCCCTGGCGGGCCACGGACCAATCGCCCTCGTAGTACCCGAGATAGGGCTCGGTCCGCTTCAGGTCCACGGGTCGAGCCTGTCGGGCCAGGCCGGCTAGCGTGGCCAGCCGGGTCGTGTTCATGTCGAGGACCTGCTGGGGACCGGCGGGGTTGATCCCGAACTGCTGGCTCAACAGCAGGGAGAGCGAGTAGAAGGGCCAGAGGTCGCCCGTGACCATGGTGTTGAGGCTCGTCGTGACGACGAGGCCGAGGTCGTGCTCCGGGAAGAACGCCATGAAGGTGTTGAAACCGTCGATCGCCCCGCCGTGCCCCACGAGCCGCGTGCCGCCCGCATACCGAATGTCGTTCCAGCCCATGGCGTACCTCATGGACAGGGCACCGGGCAGGCTGGCGGCGGGCGGCACGGTCACATGCGGTACGTAGCACTCAGCCAGGTTCTTGGCCGACACGACCTGGTGACCCGTGACCGAGCTCCCCTGACGCAGCTGCAGCTGCAGCCACCTCGCCATGTCGGTGATGCTCACCATCGCCCCGCCGGAGGGAGCGTAGGCCCCCATCGGCGCGAACGGCACCGATGTCGCCCTCCCGCCCAGGTCCAACGCGTTGCCGGTGGCGTAGTCCTCCACCTGTCCACGGGGGTCGCTGAGGATCCGCGCACCCGCCATCCCGGCGGGCTCGAACACCCGCTCCCTGACGGCCACGGCCCAGGCCGACGCGAGGTCACCCGGAGCGACTCCGGTGGCGAGCAGCGGGAGGT
>JBDSYO010000427.1:0-8503 GCA_039925625.1 Lapillicoccus sp.
GATCTGTGCCTCCACGTAGTTGCCGGCCATGACGAGCCCGTACTTGCCCCCGAAGAACCCGGGCAGCACGTCGGTGCCGGAAAGGGAGATCGAGTTCGGCGCCATGACCTTGTCGTCGAGCATCTTCTTGACGCGGGTCGGCACCTCCATCTCCTTGGCTCCGACGTCGATGGAGGGCTTGCTCTCGTCACCCGAGAAGAACGTCCCGTCGTAGGAGAGGCCGCTTGACATCAGGCCGGCCGTGGGCGACTTCAGACCCCAGGCGAAGCCGTACACGTCGCCGCCGGTGGTCAGCTTCTTGGCGTTGACGGCCAGGTCGTCCCAGGTCCACGGCGCGGCGGTGGTGGGCAGGGGGATGCCGGCCTTCTGCAGGACGTCGGTGTTGGCGAAGACGTTGTAGACCTGGGCGATGGTCGGAACCCCGGTGATCTTGCCGTTGAACGTCGTCGTCTTCCAGACCGAGGCCGGCACGTCGGACTTGAGGTCCGCGGGCAGCAGGGGCGTCAGGTCGGCGAGGAAACCCTGGCTGCTGAACCCGGCGATGTCGGCGGACTCGTCGTGGATGATGTCCGGCGCCTGGTTGCCGGCGAACTGGGTGACGAGCTTGTCGTGCACCGAGTTGGGGTCGACCTTCTGGTAGTCGACGTGGATGTCCGGGTTGGCGGCGTTCCACGTGTCGACGATGTTCTGGGTCGCCTTCACGGTGAGGTCCTGGAAGGCGTAGCTGGAGAACGTGAGGGCGACCTTCTCGCCGGGGGCGGCCGTGGTGGCCGCCCCGTCGGCGCCGGGCGAGCCCCCGCTGCCGCTGATGCAGCCGGAGGTCAGCAGCACGGTCGCCGTGACGGAGGCGAGGGACAGGGTCGTGAGTCGGCGTTGCACGGCGTTCCTTTCGTTGGGCCGCATAGGGATCGGCGGCCCGGGTGGGTGAGGGTCAGCCCTTGACCGAGCCGGACAGCATGCCCGACACGAGCTTGCGCTGGATGATCGCGAAGATGACGAGACTGGGGAGCGTGGTGATGAGGGCTGTCGCCGCCAGGGGTCCGAGGTTGACCGACCCCTCGGCGCCCACGTAGCGCGCGAGCAGCAGCGGAGCCGTCTGCAGCGCGGGGTCCTGGATGATGACAAGGGCGAAGAAGAACTCGTTCCACGCGGAGATGAAGGCGAACATCGACGTGGCGACCAGGCCCGGCACGAGCAGCGGGAAGATGATCCGCCGCAGGATGACGAGACGGTTGGCGCCGTCGGTGGCCGCCGCCTCCTCGAGGTCGCGGGGGATCGCGGCGACGTAGCCCTGGAGCATCCACAGCGTGAAGGGCAGCGCCCAGACGACGTAGACGACGACCAGGCCGGGCAGGGTGTTGATGAGGCCCAGGTTCTTCAGCACGATGAAGACGGGGATGACGATGAGGATGAACGGGAACACCTGGCTGGTGAGGATCCAGCCGATGGTGACGTTGCGGACCGCGCTGCGGTAGCGGGCGATGGCGTATGCCGCCGGCAGGGCGAGGAGGGTCGTGATCGCCGCCGTGGCGACGGCCACGACGAAGGAGTTGCGCAGGGCCCCGGGGAGCTGGCTCTGTTCGAGGGCGACCTGGAAGTTGCCGAGCGTCCAGTCGGTGGGAAGCAGGGTGGGGCTGAGCCTCGACAGCTCGAACGGGCTCTTGAACGCCGTGGAGAACAGCCACAGCAGAGGGAACCCGAGGAAGACGACATAGACGAACAGGGCGACGTACTGGCCGGTGCGCGCGAGGGGACCGGTGCGCATCAGACGGCCTCGCGGAGCTGGCGCCACAGGTAGACGCCCATGATGGCGAGGATGACGACGACCATCGCGTTGCCGAGGGCCGCGGCATACCCGAACTCGCCGTTGCCGAACGCACGCTGGTAGGCGAACAGCATCGGGAGCTGGGTGCGCCCGCCGGGCCCGCCCTCGGTGAGCACGTAGACGAGGCCGAACGAGTTGAAGTTCCAGACGAAGTCGAGCGAGGAGATAGCGATCGCGATGGGCCGTAGGGCGGGCCAGGTCACAGTCCAGAACCGCTGCCATGTGTTGGCGCCGTCGAGCGCGGCCGCCTCGTGCAGGTCGTGCGGGGTGTTCTGCAGACCCGCCAGCAGCGTGATCGTCGTCTGCGGCATCCCGGCCCAGACACCGACCACGATGACCGCCGGCAGGGCGAGCTCGAAGCTCCCCAGCCAGTTGACGTTGGTGTCGATGATGCCCACGGCGCGCAAGGCGGCGTTGAGGATGCCGGCGTCCGGCTGGTAGATGAGCTTCCAGAGGATCGCGACGATGACGGACGGCATCGCCCACGGCACAAGGGCCAGAGGCCGCACCAACCACTGGAACCGCAGCCCGGCGTTGAGCAGCATGGCCAGGCCGAGGGCCAGCACGAACTGCAGGATGGTGACGGCGAAGGCCCAGATCAGCCCGATCTTGAACGAGTTCCAGAACAGGTCGTCCTTGAGCAGGCGGGTGTAGTTCTCGATCCCGTTGGGGCGGTACTGCACCTGGTAGCCGGCCTGCGCGTCGGTGAACCCGAGCCAGATGCCGTTGAGCAGTGGGTAGACGCTGAACAGGGCCACCGGGACCAGGCTCGGCAGGAGCAGGAACCACATGGCCCGCTGGTCGGAGCGCCGTCGTCGAGCCCGGCCGCGGTCGTCGCCACCTCGGGTCGGGGGTGCCGCCGTCGGCAGGTCGGTGACCGAAGCCATGCGGGCTCCCCATCGTCGTCGGTGTCGAGGGTCAGGAACTGTAAACGTTTACAGTCGCCAGGCCAACACTGTGCCGCGGCCGTGGACGCGTGTCAAGAAGCCCAGGACCGCTCAGGTCACCGGGGCGAGGCTGCCGCCTCGGCAGCGGTCAGCGCGGCTCGAGGATGAACAGCGGGATGAGGCGCTGTGTACGCACCTGGTACTCGGCGTACGGCGGGTAGGCCTCGACCGCGGCCACCCACCAGTCGAACCGCTCCTTGCCGTCGAGCTCGCGGGCCCGGGCCGGGAAGCTCTCGGTGCCGACCATGACCTCGATGTCGGGGTTCTTCTTGAGGTTGGCATACCACGCCGGGTGCTCCGGGGCACCGCTCTTGCTCGCGACCGCGACGAACTGGCCGTCGCGCTCGACCCGCATCACCGGGACCTTGCGGACGGCGCCGGTGCTTGCGCCGCGCATGGTCAACATGATGACGGGGCGGTTCATGACGTCCACGACGCTGGTGTCGCCGGCGGCCTCGATCTTCTCGACCTGGTCGCGCACCCAGTCGGTGGGACTCGGCTGGTAGTCCCCGGCGGTCGGCTCCTCGCTCATGGCCCCATCCAACCACCGGGCCGTCGGGCGTTGGACCGCGCCCGCAGGCGGCGGGAGGCGGGGACTTCCGGGGCCTGTGGACAACCCCCGGGCCGCCCGTCCCACGTGGAGCAGGCTGGTCGCATGAGCTTCGAGGACCTGCCCGCCGACTGGGCCGAGCGACCGGTGACCGACCCTGAGATCACCGCGGACGTGCTGGATCTGATCGTCAGGGACGCCGACCGGGTCGCCGGGTCCGTCGTCGCGGTCATCGGCAACGCGGCCGGTCGGGTCGTCCAGCCGGTCGTCGTCGAGCTACCGCCCGAGGGCGCCGGGCCGGGCGAGCATCGTCGGTTCTTCGACGTCGTCTGCAGAGGGATCGCGTCGGCATCCGGTGACGGGGATCGCGGGGGCATCTTGGCGGCGGTCGCCCGGCCGGGCCCACCGTTCGTCTCCGGTGACGACCGGCAGTGGCACGACGCCGCCGCCCGAAGCTGCTCGGACCACGGAGTCCGGCTGTGGGGGACCTGGCTCGTCACCCGCTCGGTCATCCGTCGGATCGACCGGATCGACGAGGGGGCGGCTCAGGAGCGGTCGGCCTGACCGGCCGCCGGCCGACCGCTGCCGGCCGAGGGCGACCGGAACTCCGGGCCGATCGGCCAGTCCGGCACCGCAGCCGCGGGGCGGTGGGCCTCGTACCAGGCCGCCGCGCGCAGGACCCCGACGTCGCCGAGGCGTGGTCCGGCGATCTGGACGCCGATCGGCTTGCCCTCCGGGGTGAACCCGCAGTTGACGCTGATCGCGGGCAGCCCCGCCAGGTTGTGCGGGGCGGTGAAGCCGATATGGGCCATGCCCCGGTCGGGCTGGTCGACGTCACCGAAGGGCATCGGCCATTCCGCGGGGAACCCGACCACGGGGGCCACCGGGGACAGCACGATGTCGAACCGCTCGACCGCCGCGACCGTGACCCGCTGCAGGTCGAGGATGCTCTGATAGCAGGCGAGCACCCGGGCGCCCGAGACCGCCTCGGCGGGAGCCACCCAGCGCCGGATGAAGGGCAGGACGCGTTCACGGCCGGCCGGGGTGAGGGTCTGGTAGTCGTTCCAGGACCGCACACGCCAGAAGGTGTCGAGGTCGTCGAGCATCCGGGCCGTGGAGAAGGGGTCCACGGGGTCGACGCAGGCGCCGCCCTCCTCGAACGCGTGCCCGGCGGCGACGACGGCTGCGGCGACCTGGGGGTCGACCGCCATGCCGCAGCCGGCGTCGAGCTGCAGCCCCACCCGCATACCCCGCACGTCGGCCGGGCGGGCGGCCCCCGACCAGTCGACCTCCTGACCCAGGAGTGCCGTCCAGTCCCGCCTATCGGGGCGGGCCAGCACCGACATCGCGAGGGCGGCGTCCGCGACGGTGCGGGTGAGCGGCCCGGCGGCTCGCCCGAGGTAGGGCACGTCAAGGGGAATGCGGCCGGCGCTGGGCTTGAACGCGGCGAGGCCGAGCCAGGTGCCGGGCAGGCGGATCGACCCGCCGATGTCGGAGCCGACGTTGACCGGGGCGTACCCCGCGGCCGCCGCCGCACCCGCGCCGGACGAGGACCCTCCCGTCGTCCACGCGGGGTTCCACGGGCTGCGTGTCACCCCGTGACGGCTGGAGACCCCCGAGGAGAGCATTCCCCAGTCGGGCATCACGGTGGATCCGACGATGACGGCGCCCGACTCCAGCAGCCGGGCGGTCACCGGCGCGTCGCGGTCGGGCACCACCGGCTCGAGTCCGGCGGTGCCCGAGGGCATGGGGACCCCCCGCCGGGCGATGTTCTCCTTGAGTGTCACGGGCACGCCGTCGAGGGGCCCGAGCGGCTCTCCCCGCCCCCAGCGGGCCTCGCTCGCCGTGGCCGCCGCTGCTGCGGACTCGGGGGAGCGCTGCCAGTAGGCGTTGAGCTCGGGCTCCCGCTCGTCGGCGACCCGCGAGACCCCGGCCAGCACCTCGACGGGGGAGAGGGTCCGCTCGCGGTAGTGCTCCACCAGCTCGGCGGCGGACAGTCGGGCGAGCGTGTAGGCGTCCCCCATGGGTTTCCCTTCCGTCGATCCGACCGGCTCTCAGCCAACCTACCCACGGGCCGGGCTCGCTCGGGGCGCCAGGACCCGCAGGCTCCGGTCACGTCGCGCGTCATGTCGCACGCGCTGTCGTGATCGCGACCCCAGGTGCGACTTGACGTGCGACATGACGTGCGACATGACGTCCCACGACAATCACGCGCGCCGTCGGTGAACCGGCTGAAGGCGAGCGGCGAGACGTGTTCGTCACCACCGCGGACGGTGGTTGTGGTGCACGCTGGTGCATGCTGTGGTGACCCGATGGGGGCCGTGGCCCCCCTGGCACCGCTCGACGACCGGACGGAGACTCCATGTTCACTCGCGCTGGACGCCTGGCTACGGGTGCCGCCGTGCTGGCCCTCGCTCTCGCCGCCTGCAGCGCGGGGTCGTCGACCATCACCAGCCCCACCGGGGGCGCTACCGGAGGGTCCGGTGGGGCGCAGAGCGTGACCGTCGGGCTCGTCGCCGAGCCCGCCAGCCTCGACTTCACCACCGTCGACGGCGCGGCCATCCCTCAGGTGCTGCTCACGAATGTCTACGAGACCCTTGTCAGGCAGGACCAGGACGGCAAGATCGTGCCGGGTCTCGCCAAGTCCTGGAAGGTCTCCGACGACAAGAAGACCTACACGTTCGACCTGGTGGACAACGCGAAGTTCAGCAACGGTGACCCCTTCACCGCCGACGCCGCCGTCTTCTCCATCAACAACGTCAAGACGAAGTGGACGATCTCCCTCAAGGCGGCGATGGCCGTGGTCGCCGACGCCAAGGCCGTCAGCCCCACGCAGCTGCAGGTCACTCTGACCAAGCCCAGCAACGACTGGCTGTTCCGGATGACGACCCGCATCGGCGCCATGATGGACCCGAAGGGTGTCGACGCGCTCGCGACGAAGCCGGTCGGCACCGGGCCCTACCTGTTCGACACGTGGAACCGCGGCGACTCGATCACGATGAAGGTCAACGCCGCCTACTGGGGCCCCAAGCCCGCCTACTCGACGGTGGTCCTGAAGTACTTCAAGGACCCGACCGCCCTCAACAACGCGCTGCTCACCGGCACCATCAACGTCGTCGGCACCGTGCAGGCGCCGGAGTCCCTGAAGCAGTTCGAGGGTAACGGCAAGTACCAGGTGATCGAGGGTACGACCAACGGTGAGGTGGTCCTGTCGTTCAACGACGCCAAGGCCCCGATGGACAACCTCAAGCTGCGCCAGGCGATCCGCACGGCGATCGACCACAAGGCCCTGATGGACACCTGCTGGGCCGGCAAGGGCACGCTCATCGGGAGCATGGTGCCGCCGACCGACCCGTGGTACGAGGACCGCACGGGTGACTACCTCTACGACCAGGCCAAGGCCAAGCAGCTGCTCGCCGAGTCGGGCAACGCCACCCCCACGCTGCGCCTGCGGGTGCCCAACCTGCCGTATGCCACCGCGTGCGGCCAAGTGGTGCAGTCCCAGCTGCAGCAGGTGGGCATCACGGTCAAGCTCGACCAGCTGGAGTTCCCGGCGGCGTGGCTGCAGACGGTCTTCAAGGACCACGACTACGAGATGTCGATCGTCGCCCACGTCGAGCCGCGTGACCTGCCTGCGGTCTTCGGGAACCCGCAGTACTACACGCAGTACAACAACGCCGAGGTGCAGGCGGACATCGCCGCCGCCGACGCCGGGACGACCGACGAGCAGGTAGCGAACATGAAGAAGGCGGCCACGGCCCTGTCCAAGGACGCCGCCGCCGACTTCCTCTTCCTCATCCCCAACCTCGTCGTCGCCGACAAGAACATCAAGGGTCTGCCGAAGAACGCGATCACCGAGAGCTTCGACCTCTCGGCGCTGTCGTCGTCGTGATGCCCGTCCGGCCGGTCCCTCGCGAGGGCCCGTGACGGCTCGGGTCTCGAGGCGGGTCGGCATCCTCGTCCTCAGCCTCATCGCGAGCTCGGTGCTCGTCTTCGCGTTCATGGCGGTGCTGCCGGGCGACCCGGCTCGAGTCGCGCTGGGAGTCAACGCCTCCGACGATGCGGTGGCTACGATGCGCACCCAGTTCGGTCTGGACCGGCCCCTCGTCACGCAGTACCTCGACTGGGTGCGCGGCCTGGTGACCTTCGACCTCGGCACCTCCTACGTGTCACGTGCGCCCATCGGCCCGCAGGTCGCCGACCGGCTGCAGGTGACGCTCTGGCTGGTCGTGACGGCGAGCCTCATCGCCCTCGTCATCGCCGTGCCTCTGGGCGTCCTGGCGGCCGTGCGCCACCGCCGTCCGTCGGGGCTGGCGATCTCGGCGGCGTCTCAGGTGGGGGTCGCCGTGCCGGCCTTCCTCGCCGGGATCCTGCTCATCACCGTCTTCGCGGTGCAGCTGGGCTGGCTCCCCGCCAACGGGTGGACCCCGCCGGTCATCGACCCGGCGATGTTCGTCAGACAGCTGATCCTTCCCGCGGTGGCGCTCGGGCTCGTGCAGGGGGCCGTGCTGACCCGGTACGTCCGCAGCTCGGTCCTCGACGTGCAGCGCGAGGACTTCCTGCGCACCGCGCGCGCCAAAGGGCTGTCCCCCATGGCGGCCATGCGGCGGCACGGGCTACGCAACGCCGCCATCCCCGTCGTGACCGTGCTCGCCCTGCAGCTCGCGACCCTGCTCGTCGGGGCCGTGGTGGTCGAGCGCGTCTTCGTCATCCCCGGGCTCGGCAGTCTGCTGCTCGACGCGGTGGCGCAGCGCGACCTGCGCATCGTGCAGGACGTCGTCATGCTTCTGGTCGTCGCCGTGCTCGTCGTCAACCTCGTCGTCGAGCTGCTCTACGTGCTCATCGACCCCCGCCTGAGGGTGGCGGCCCGATGAGCGAGCCGACCCTCGACCCCGCCACCGCGGCATACCGGCCCGGTCGTCGCGCGCTGGCGCCCTCGCTCGTCGTCGGGGGCGCCCTGGTGGCCGTCGTCGTGGTGATGGCGCTCGTGTCGTACGCCTGGACGCCGTGGGACCCGACCTTCGTCAACCCCGTCGACCGTCTGCAGGGGTTCTCGGGCCGGCACTGGCTGGGCACCGACAAGTTCGGGCGGGACGTCTTCTCGCAGATCCTCATGGGCTCGCGCACGACGCTGTTCGTCGGCGTCGTCGCCGTGGGCGTCGCCGCGGTCGTGGGCGTGCC
>JBDSYO010000428.1:0-5184 GCA_039925625.1 Lapillicoccus sp.
TCGGGCGTCTCGGCCCGGTTCGCCATCGCGGCGGCCGAGGCGACGTCGGCGTCCGCGTTGCGCCGAGCCGCCCTGACCGGCGAGGACGACGCCGTCGCCCGGATCGGCGACCTCGCCGACGTGCTGCCGACGCTGCGGGGCAAGGTCGAGTTCGAGATGGGCGAGGAGGGCCGCGAGCTCGAGGTCGTCGGCCACCTGCTGCGCCTGGCGACGGCGGCGACGTTCCGCGAGCGCGTCGCCGGGGCCGACCTCAGCGGCATCACCGCCCACTTCGAGGACGGCTCGGTCGTCGAGACCGGCGACCTCGTGCCCGCGACGACGCTTCTCTCCCAGCTGGGTGCTACCCCAGGACTGGCCTCGATCCTCGAGCGGCTCGGTGTGGGCGAGGACTCGGTCTCCCGAGGGCAGGTCGCGGCGGCGGTCGAGTTCGTCCTCGAGGGCCTGCACCTCACCCGCCGGCTCTCCAAGGTCGAGGCCGACGGCCAGACGATCTACGGGAGCTGAGGGCCGGTATGCCAACTGGGGGTCGCGGGTCCGGCGGCGGTCAGCACCGGGCCGGTCGGTACCGGTACGGGTCGTGGTCCGGGGGCGCCGACCCGCTCGCGCCGCCGTTCGACGTGCGGGAGGCGGTCGACGAGATCGGCCGCGAGGTCATGGAGGGGTCGAGCCTGCGCGAGGCCATCGACCGGCTCATGCGCCAGGGTCTGGGCGACCGGGGCGGCCTCGACCAGCTGCGCCGGGAGATCGCCAAGCGCCGGCGCGAGGTGCAGCGCCGGGGCAACCTCAGTGGCACCCTCGACCAGGTGCGCGAGGAGCTCGACCAGGCGCTGACCGCCGAGCGGGACTTCCTCGCCGGCAAGGAGGGCGACGACGCCCGGCTGGCCGAGATGTCGCTCGACACCCTGCCCGACGACACGGCCGGCCAGGTGCGTGAGCTCGGCGACTACCAGTGGCGCAGCGCCGAAGGCCAGCAGCACTGGCAGAACGTCATGGACATGCTGCGCAAGGAGGTGCTCGACGCCCAGTTCGCCGGCATGAAGCAGGCCCTCAGCGGGCAGGACCCGGCCGCCATGGAGGCGGTGCGGGAGATGATGGCCGACCTCAACGCATTGCTGCAGAAGCACTCTCGCGGCGAGGACACCAGTGGCGACTTCGCCGAGTTCATGGAGAAGCACGGCGACTTCTTCCCCGAGGACCCGCAGGACGTCGACGAGCTCATCGACGCGCTCGCCCGTCGTCAGGCGGCCGCCGAGCGGATGATGCGCTCGCTGTCCCGCGAGCAGCGGGCCGAGCTGAGCCAGCTCATGGAGCAGGCCATGCAGGACATGGGCCTCGAGCTGGAGATGTCCCAGCTCTCCGACTCCCTGCGGTCGTTGCGGCCCGGCATGTTTCGCGGCCGCCAGCGGGCCGACATCGACGGCGACGAGTCGCTCGGCCTGGGCGACGCGGTCGGTGCCGTCGCCGACCTCGCCGACCTGGAGGCGCTCGAGGCCCAGCTGTCGCAGGCGTCGGGTCCTTCAGGCCTCGACGACGTCGACGTCGACGCTCTCGAACGTCAGCTGCCCGCCTCGTCGGTGCGCAACCTCGAAGCGCTGCGCGACCTCCAGGCCGAGCTCGAGCGCCAGGGCTACGTGCAGCACGGCGACGACGGCCTGCAGCTGACCCCCAAGGCGCTGCGCCGGCTCGGCGAGACGGCCCTGCGGCGGATCTTCCAGCGGCTGGACGCCGACCGCAGCGGCAGCCACCAGGACCCGCGCTCGGGAGGGGCCGACGAGCGTACGGGGGCCCACCTGCAGTGGGAGTTCGGCGACGAGCGACCCATCGACGCGGTGCGCACGGTCCAGAACGCCGTGCTGCGCAGGGCGTCCACCGGGGGCGAGGGAGCGCTGCGGCTCGACGTCGAGGATTTCGCCGTCGCCGAGACGACGAAGCGCACCGGGGCCGCGGTCGCGCTACTGGTGGACCTGTCCTTCTCGATGATCCAGGAGGGCCGCTGGGGGCCGATGAAGCAGACGGCGCTGGCCCTCTCGCACCTCATCTCCAGCCGGTTCCGGCAGGACGCGCTCGAGATCATCGGCTTCGACCGGATGGCCCGGCCGCTCACGGCGATGCAGCTGGCCGAGGTGGAGCCGCAGTGGATCCAGGGCACCAACCTGCACCACGCACTGCTGCTCGCCGGGCGGCACCTGCGGCGGCATCCCGAGGCCGAGCCGGTCGTCCTCATCGTCACGGACGGCGAGCCGACGGCCCACCTCGAGCCGGACGGCACCCCGACCTTCCAGTGGCCGACGACCAACGCGACCCTGCGGGCCACGGTGGGCGAGGTGGACGTCATGACGCGCTACGGCGTACCCCTCAACTTCTTCCTCCTCGGCGACGACCCCGGGCTGGCGCGCTTCGTCGACTCGGTGGCCCGGCGCAACGGGGGCCGGGTGTTCAGCCCCGAGGTGGGGCGCCTCGGTGAGTACGTCGTCAGCGACTACCTGCGGGCGCGCGACGGCCGCCGCCGGTCGGCTTAGGGGCGCGGCCTACCGGTCGGGCCGCCCGCCGGACCGGCACTGGCCGACGAGCGCCGCGGCATACCGGGCGAACCGGACCGTATGCGTACCTGGTGCCTGTTGGTCGGGCGGGGAATGGGGTTCGCGCGGGCGCACGGCGCCGTGACCTGAATGTGACATTTCGGCCGGGATGTGGTTCGGTGGCACGCGATGGACCAGTCTTCCCCCACTCCGGGTCGCGGGACCCGGGGACGGCACCGCGGTGCCTCCTCGACCCTGCGGCTGCCGTGGCGAACCCTCGGCATCCGCGCCGCCGTCGGCGTGGCCCTCGTGGCCGGAGCCGGGGTCGCGACGCTCGGAGCCGACGGCCGGGCCCTGTCGCCAGGCCTCGAGAGCACGGCGTCCCCGGCCCCAGCCGCGCCGTCCGCCGACGCCGTCGACCTCTCGCTGAGGCTCGTCGACGACCGGGCGAGCCGGTCGATGGAGCGCGAAGCAGGCGAGGTCACACGGATGCGCGCCACCGCCACCCCGGCGCCGACGCTCACCGTCGACGCGGTGCCGGCCCCGGCCCCGGCGCCCGCCGAGAGCATTCCGGCCGAGGCGCCGAGCCCGGCCGCCAAGGCCACGCCGACGCCCTCACCGACCAGTGCCCCGGTGGCCAAGGCCGCTGCGCCGGCAGCGCCGGCAGCGCCGGCAGCGCCGGCAGCGCCGGCAGCGCCGGCGGTGGCAGGCATCTCGATGGCCGCCTGTGCCGACGGCTCGGCCGTCGAGTCGGGTCTGACCAAGGACGCGATCCGCGTGCACCGCGCCGTCTGCGCGCTGTTCCCCGGCGTCAGCGGCTACGGCGGCACCCGGGGCAGCGGTGACTTCCACGGCACCGGCCAGGCGGTCGACATCATGGTCGGCTCCAGCGGGCTGGGGTCGCAGATCGCAGCGTACGTGCGGGCCAACGCCGGCGCGCTCGGCGTCAGCGAGGTCATCTGGGCGCAGAAGATCTGGACCGTTCAGCGCTCGAGCGAGGGGTGGCGGGCGATGTCGGACCGCGGCTCCGCCACCGCGAACCACTACGACCACGTGCACGTCAGCGTCTACGGCAACGCCGGCGGCTGACCTCCCTCAACCGGGTCGTGCTCTGGACCGCACCGAAAAAGGGTCGGTTCAGAGCACGAACCGATGTCTGGGCGGCGCTGAGGAGGCCCAGCGCGTCGTCAGCGGGCGCGGCGGCGCAGGCGTTCGACGTCGAGCAGCAGCACGGCGCGGGCCTCGAGCTTGAGCCAGCCGCGCGTGGCGAAGTCAGCCAGGGCCTTGTTCACGGTCTCGCGGGAGGCGCCGACGAGCTGGGCCAGCTCCTCCTGGGTGAGGTCGTGGCTGACCATGACGCCCTCCTCGACCGGCCGGCCGAACCGCGCCGCGAGGTCGAGCAGCGCCTTGGCCACCCGACCGGGCACGTCGGTGAAGACGAGGTCGGCGAGGTGCTCGTTGGTGCGCCGTAGCCGCTGGGCCAGCGCCCCGAGCAGGGCCTTCGCGACCTCTGGGCGCCCGGACAGCAGCCCGGTGAGGGAGTCGTTGCCGAGCTCCATGAGCTGGGTCTCGGCTACGGCTGTCGCCGTCATCGTGCGGGGTCCGGGGTCGAACAGGCTCAGCTCGCCGAACATCTCGCCGGGGCCGAGGATCGCGACGAGGTTCTCCCGGCCGTCGGAGCTCGTCCGGCCCAGCTTGATCTTGCCTTCGCCGATGACGTAGAGCGTGTCGCCGTTGTCGCCCTCGTGGAAGAGGACGTCGCCGCGCTCCATCCGGGTGGACCCCATCTGCGCGAGCAGCGCGTGCGCGGCCTCGTCGTCGAGGGCGGCGAAGAGCGGAGCCCGGCGCACAACCTCGTGGTCCACGGCCACAGTGTGCCACGCAGCCCACCGGCCCGCCGGGTGGCGTGGGCCCCGGCCGCAGCCTCCTGAGGAGAACGTCGGAGCGCGGGCCTAGGCTTTCGGGGTGCTGCCGGAGGAGACGCCCGTCGCGCGGACCCGCCGGGCCCGCCGCATCCACCGCGCCCTCAGCGAGCGCTACCCGTATGCCCGGTGCGAGCTGGACTTCGAGACTCCCCTCCAGCTCCTCGTGGCCACGATCGTGTCGGCCCAGACGACCGACCAGCGGGTCAACCTCGTCACGCCGGCCCTCTTCGCGCGCTACCCCACCGCTGCCCACTACGCGGGCGCCGACCGCACCGAGCTCGAGACGATGATCCAGTCGACGGGGTTCTTCCGGAACAAGGCCGACGCGCTCATCAAGCTCGGCGCCGCCCTCGTTGAGCACTACAGGGGGCAGGTACCCGGCCGTCAGGCCGACCTCGTCACCCTGCCCGGCGTGGGCCGCAAGACCGCCAACGTCGTGCTGGGCCATGCGTTCGGCGTGCCTGGCATCACCGTCGACACCCATGTGGGTCGCCTGGCCCGACGCTTCGGCTGGACCGAGCAGGAGGACCCGGTCAAGGTCGAGCACGAGATCGGTGCTCTGGTGCCGAAGCGCGAGTGGACCCGGCTCAGCGACGCCATGATCTTCCACGGTCGGCGCACGTGCCGCGCCAAGAAGCCCGCCTGCGGCGCGTGTGCGGTGGCCGCCTGGTGTCCCAGCTTCGGCCTCGGGGAGTCCGACCGCGACCGCGCCTTGACCCTGCTCGCCTACGAGCTCGCGC
>JBDSYO010000429.1:0-4707 GCA_039925625.1 Lapillicoccus sp.
GGCGGGACGAGCGGGACGGGCCGGATGAGCCGCGGGGCGGGACCACGGACCCGCCCGAGCCGGTCGCGGCGCGCTGACCCCCCGGGGCTGCGTCAGCCGGGCGGGTCAGGCGCCGTCAGGCGCCGTCAGGCCGGCGATGCCCCGATGTTGACGAGCCAGTCGACGCCGTAACGATCGGTGAGCTGACCGAACTCGTCGCCCCACATCTGCTTCTCCAGCGGCGTCGACACGGTGGCGCCGTCGGTCAGCTTGGTCCAGTAGCCGTGCAGGGCCTCGGACTCGTCGCCGCTGAGGCTGACCACGATGGCCGACCCCGTCTTGCGCTCCATGAACGACGGGGTGTCGGCGCCCATCAGGGTGAAGCCGGCGTCGGTCACGAGCTGGCCGTGCATCACGAGGTCGCCGTCGGCACCCTCGGTGCCGAACTCCTTGAACAGGCTCGTGGTCAGCTCACCGCCGAACACGCTCTGGTAGAACGCCATCGCCTCGGCCGCGTCGGTGCCGAAGTTGAGGTAGGGGTTGAGTCGCTGGGTCATGAGGGCTCCCGCTGAGTCGACGGATCACGTTGCTGACCCCTTCTGGGTCGAGACGATAGACCCGCCGCGGTCCCCGAACTCATCGGTTCGGCGAACCCGCCATCAACGAAAGCGTGGCGTCAGTGGCCGACGACCCGGCGGCCGGGCAGGGAGGCCATGACCTCGATCTCGTCGTCCTCGACCTCGATCGGCACCGGGCGCAGGGCCGGCTCCGGCCGGTAGGCCGGCTCCTTCAGCGTGTAGGTCGGCGGCGGCACCGGGACCGGCTGCCAGGCGTCGGGGTCGACGACGGGGTCGGGGGTCGGAGCGACGTCCGCGGCGACCGGGGCCGGCACCGGCTCCACGGTGGGCCGGACGAATGCCTCCCGGTCGGCCCGCTCGACCCCCTCGGCCCGGTCGGTCCGGCGGACCATGGGCACGGGGGCGACGGCACGCAGCCGCTCGAGCCGGCGCAGCTCGGCCCGGCGCGCGTGGCGCGCCTTCTGCTCCTGCAGCGCCGACACCCGCAGCCACACCACGGCGACGACGAGCGCGGTGACGGCCAGGGCGAGGCTCAGCCACTTGAGGATGTGGGCGGCCGACAGGATGAGGGTCGCGGGCACGGCGGCGAGGGCGGCGAGGAAGAACACCCCGCGCACGCGCCGCAACAGGACCTGGGTCGTCGTGCGGTGGGGGACGAGCTCGATCGGCGGCACGGGGTGCACCGGCCCCGCCGGGCTCCCCGACGCGCCGGATCCACCGCCACCGGCTCCGTGCCTGGCCCGGAGTGGCGAGCTGACGGGGGCCCGGACGACCGACGCGGGGGACGTCGCCGGCGAGGCCGACGGGGTCACCCCGGCGAGCATCGTGGCCGGGAGGGGGCTGCGTCGCTCGAGCAATCTCATCGCCTCGCTGAACCGGTCTACTGAGCGGGCGGTGGCGAGGTGCTCGCGACGCCGCACCCAGTGCTGGATGAGGTAGGCAACCCAGATCGCCACGATCACGAAGAAGATGAGGCTGCTGGGCTGCACGAGTCCGACGGTAGGCCGTGGTGCGGCCTCGGTCTCGTACCGGTAACGGTGTGTCGCTGATGTGCCGGATGTGACGGGTGTGACGAGGGCCCTAGGACCCGGACCGCGCTGCCGTCCACCGGTCGGCCACGTGCCGACCACCGAGCTCGTCGGCCGTCAGGGCGAAGGTGCGATGGTCACGCCAGCCGCCGTTGATGTGCAGGTAGCGCTCGCGCACCCCCTCGTCGCGGAACCGCAGGTGCTCGACGACCCGCAGCGACGCGACGTTCTCCGGGCGGATGTTGACCTCGACGCGGTGCATCCGCAGCGTCTCGAACGCGTAGTCGCAGAGCATGGCCAGCGACCGGGTCGCGATGCCCTGGCCGGCCCAGCGCTCGGCCACCCAGTAGCCCGCGGCCCCCGACAGGAGCGAGCCTTGGACGATGCCGAAGAGGTGCATCTGCCCCGCCAGCCGGCCGTCGACCTCGAGGGCGAAGGGCACGATCCGTCCCGCGCGGGCCTCCTTGTCGAGTCCGCGGACATACTGCCGGTAGGTGATCCGCCGACCGACGCCGTCGGGGGCCGTCGGCTCCCACTGCCCCACGTAGTGGGCGTTGTCGCCGCGCACCCGGTCCCACTCCGAGCGGTCGGACTGCCGCAGCGCCCGCAGGACCAGCGTCGGACGGCGCCCGTCGTGCGACGCGAGCGCCACCGGCCACTCCTGCACCGGCCGCTCCATCACCGGTGGTCGCCCCCGCCCAGCTGGTCGACGGCGTGCGGCACCACGTCGGCGAGCACGGCCAAGGCGTCCTTCACCCCGCCGGTCGACCCGGGCAGGTTGACCACGAGGGTATGCCGCGTGGCGCCGGCGAGCCCGCGCGACAGCATCGCGGTGGGCACCCCCTTGGCCACACCCGCCGCCCGGATCGCCTCGGCGATCCCGGGCAGCTGCCGGTCGAGGTGGCGGGCCGTCATCTCCGGGGTGGCGTCGGTGGGTGAGATGCCGGTGCCCCCCGTCGTGAGGACGACGTCGACCCCGGCGGCGATCGCATCGCGCAGGGCGTCGGAGACCGGTTCTCCGTCGGCCACGACGACGGGGTCGCCGACCTCGAAACCCCACTCCCGCAACGCCGTCACGATGAGCGGACCCGTTCGGTCCTCGTAGACCCCGGTCGCAGCCCGCGTCGACGCACAGACGACCACGGCCCGGCGGGTCACGACGCCACCTCCGGCGACTCACTCCAGTCGCCCGATCGGCCCCCTGACTTGGCCGTCACCCGGACGTCCGTGATGCGCGCGTGCCTGTCGACCGCCTTGACCATGTCGACCAGCGCCAGCGCCCCGACGCATACCGCGGTGAGCGCCTCCATCTCGATGCCCGTGCGGTCGGCGGTGCGCACGGTCGCGACGAGGTCCACCCCGTCGTCGACCACCGTGAGGTCGACCGTGACGCCGTGGACGGCCACCGGGTGGGCCAAGGGGATGAGGTCGGGCGTGCGCTTGGCGGCCTGGATGCCGGCGATCCGGGCCACGGCGAGGGCGTCGCCCTTGGGGACGGCTCCGGAGCGCAGGGCCCCGACGGCGGCCCCCGAGAGCAGCACCCGACCCCGGGCCGTGGCCTCGCGCGCGGTCACCGCCTTGGCGCTCACGTCGACCATGTGCGCCGACCCGTCGGCCCGCACGTGGGTCAGGCCGGAGGCCGCGTCGCTCATGCCGTCCGTCATGGCGCCATCCTGCCCCCGACGTCGTCGAGGAGCCACATCTCCACGGTCTCGCCCGCCTCCGCCCGGGTCGTCTCCGGCGGCAGGAGGAGGAGGGCGTTGGCGCGCGCCAGGTCGGCGACGAAGTGCGAGGCCTGGCCCCACACCGGGTCGACCAGCCATCCGTCGTCGTCGTGGGTGGCCACGGCGCGGGCGACCTGGGTGCGCCCGCGCGGCGAGGACAGCGGGTGCATCAGCCGCGCGCGGGACGACGGCCGCAGGGCGGGCTCCAGGCCCATCATCCGACGGAGCGCCGGGCGCACGAAGACCTCGAACGACACGTAGGAGGAGACCGGGTTGCCGGGCAGCGCGAACAGCGGCACCGCCCGGTCGCCGACGGTCCCGAAACCCTGCGGCTTCCCCGGCTGCATCGCCACCTGGACGAAGTCGACGCCGTGGTCGCGCAGCGACTCCTTCACGACGTCGTAGGCCCCCATGCTGACGCCGCCCGAGGTGACGATCGCGTCGACCTCACCGGCCAGTGTGCGGATGACCTCGAGGAGCGCGGCGGGGTCGTCGTCGACGGTCGGCTGCCGCAGGGGCACAGCGCCACAGGCTGTGATCGCCGCCTCCAGCATGTAGGAGTTCGACTCGTGGATCTGGCCCGGTCGGAGCGGCTGCCCGGGCGGGACGAGCTCCGCGCCGGTCGACACGACCGCGACGCGGGGCCGTGGTCGCACGAGGGCATCACCGTGGCCGGTGGCGGCCAGCAGGGCCATCCGGCGGGCGTCGACGGCCATCCCGGCGCGCAGGACGAGGTCGTCCGTATGCACGTCCTCACCACGAGGGCGCAGCGAGGTTCCGGCCGGTACGCCCGCCCGGATCTCGACCGTCTCCGTGCCGCCGTCGGTGTCCTCCACCTTGACGACGGCGTCGGCGCCGTCGGGCAGCATGGCGCCGGTCATGATCCGGATCGCCTCCCCCGGACCGAGCGCCCGGGTGGCCACCCCTCCCGCGGCCACCTCGTGCACCACCGGGAGGGTCACCGCAGAACCCGGTACGTCGGGGTCGGCAGCCTCGACGTCGGCCGACCGCACGGCATACCCGTCCATCGCCGAGTTGTCGAAGCCCGGCAGGTCGACCCTGGAGCGCACGTCCTCGCCGAGCACGAGACCGAGGCACTCGGCGATCGGGAGGCGGACGAGCGGCAGCGGGGACACCGCCGCCAGGACGGCATCCCGGTGCTCCTCGAGGGTGCGCACCTCAGCCCACCGGACGCAGCGTCGTGCCGTCGGGCACCGACCCGCCGTCAGCCGCGTCGACCGTGACGTCACCGACGCAGACGACGTCGGCGCCGAACGTCACGTCACCGCGGACCCGCAGCGAGGCGGCCTCACGCATCGACGGCACCCCCTTCGGGAACCGCGTCTCGAAGTCGGGCACGAGCTTGTAGTGCTTCCCGTCGAGGTCGACGTAGGGATC
>JBDSYO010000430.1:0-7683 GCA_039925625.1 Lapillicoccus sp.
GCCTCCCCGGACGTCAGCCCGCTGGCGTCCGTCGTGTAGCCCTCCACGAGCACGCAGCCCCCCGAGCGTCCCCGCTCGCTGTAGACCGGGACCCCGGCCGCCGACAGCGCGTCCATGTCGCGCAGCACGGTGCGCTCCGACACCTCGAGCAGCTCGGCGAGCCGCCGGGCCGGCAGCCGGCCGTGTCGGCGCAGCAGGAAGAGGATCTGGAGGAGCCGGTCCGCGCGCATCTCCCGAGACTGGCAGATAAACCTGACAGAACGTGTCAGGTTTACCTCGGCATCCTGGACCCATGACCACGACACCGGACCCCCGCCCGCTCTTCGCCCAGACCCTCGACCAGTGCGGGCGGCTGGTCGACGCCGTCGCTCCCGCCGACCTCGACCGACCCACCCCGTGCGCCGACTACGACGTGCGTACGCTGCTCGGCCACCTCGTCGCCGTCGAGCGCCGCGTCGTCCACATCGCCCGCGGCGGCCACCCGTTCGAGGTCCCCTCCCTCGTCGACGACGTCCCCGACGACGGCTGGGCGCAAGCCTGGAAGCAGGCCCGGGTCGACCTCGACGCGGCGATGGCCGAGGACGGCGTGCTGGACCGCACGTTCCACCACCCGGCGGGCGACTTCCCCGGCCGCCTGGCCGTGTTCGCCTACGTCTCCGAGGTCGCCGTGCACGGCTGGGACCTCGCCATGGCCCTCGGCCAGCGGGGCGACCTGGACGACGCCCTCGCGGCCGCCTGCCTGGAGCCGGTGCGCCAGTTCCTCCCGGCCGCGCCCCGCGGCGGCCCGGTCCCCTTCGGCGCCGTGGTCGACGTCGCGACCGATGCCCCGGCCTACGACCGCCTGGTCGGCTGGATGGGCCGCGACCCGCAGTGGGCCGGCCGGTCGTAGGCCGTCCCCGTCACCGGCCCCTCGGCCGTTCCGTCAGGACCGGACGGCCGAGGGGAAGGTGTCCCGGTAGGAGCGGATCGCCGCGCCGCCGTGCGCCGTGCCGTCGACCGACTCCGCCGCCAGGAGCCCGTGCGCGATGGCCCGGGTCACACAGTCGCCGGCGGCCTGCATGAGCAGGAACAGCCCGGTGAGGTCCGGCTCCGGGAGGTCTCCGGTGGCCAGCGTGAAGAGCGTGTCGCCGTCGACCATCGTGTGCACCGGGTTGATGGCGCGGGCCAGTCCGTCGTGGCCGAGACCGGCGAGCTTCTGGCACTGCGACTTGCTGAGGGTGGCGTCGGTGGCGACGACCCCGAGCGTCGTCGCCTGCCCGGGGTTGAGGTTGGCCGCCCGACGCGGGTCGATCTCCACCCGGTGGGCCTCCGCGTCGCTCTCCGACGGCCGCCCGACGTGGTCGAACTCGCCCTCCAGACCGTGGCGGACGGCCCACAGCTCCCCCGTGCGCGGGTCGACCGGCGACCCGGCCGAGTTCACGGCCACGAGGGCGGCCACGGTGATCCCGCTGTCGAGCACCACGCTCGCCGAGCCGATCCCCCCCTTGAGGACGCTGGAGCGCGCGCCGGTGGCCGCCCCGAGCACCCCCTGCTGCACCGGCCCGTCGGTCGCCGAGCGGTAGGCGGCCGCCCCTTCGTCGGCGCCCGGGTAGCTGGCCCACCTGCCGCCGCGGCCCAGGTCGAAGAGGATGGCGCCGGGCACGATAGGGACCACCTCACCCTCGTCCCCGGCCGGCCAGCCCCGTCCCTCGGCCAGCAGCGCGGCGACGATCCCGTCGGCGGCGGCCAGGCCCATGGCGCTCCCGCCGCCGAGCATGACGGCGTCGACCCGGTCGACGAGGTTGTGCGGGTGCAGGGCGTCGGTCTCGCGAGTGCCGGGGCCGCCTCCGCGGACGTCCACCCCGCAGACCGAGCCGCCGGGGGGCGTCAGCACCACCGTCGTCCCGGTCAGCCAGCCGGGCTCGCGACGCGTGGCGTGCCCGACCCGAAGGCCGGCGACGTCGGTCAGGCTGTTCGTGGGGCCGGGGCGCACCGGCTCAGACTGTCAGACGTTGATGCCGAGGCGACGCGCGCTCCGGGCGCGCTGACGCGAGGCGCGCAGCCGGCGCAGCCGCTTGACGAGCATGGGGTCGGCCTCGAGGGCCTCGGGGGTGTCGATGAGGGCGTTGAGCACCTGGTAGTACCGCGTGGCGCTCATGTCGAACAGCTCCTTGATGGCCTGCTCCTTGGCCCCGGCGTACTTCCACCACTGCCGTTCGAACGCGAGGATCTCGCGGTCGCGGGAGGCCAGGGCGCCGTCCCGGCGATCGGCGTCGTCGTGTCGCTGCGCGTCCATGGTGGGCTCACTATAGGGCGAAATGACACGGCTGTCATTCACCGGGGACGCCGCTCAGATCATCGTGTCGAGGATGGTCCGGATGTCGTCCTCGGTCGTCGTCGGGTTGACCACGGCGAACCGGGTGACCGTCTCGCCGTCATGGGTGGTCGGCACGACGAACGCCAGCTCGTCGGCGAGCAGCCGGTCGGACCACGCACGGTAGTCGTCGGGCGCCCAGCCGACCCGACGGAACACCATGACCGACAGGTCGCGCTCCCGCAGCAGCTCGAGGTGCTCGCGGCGCATGATCTCCGCCTCGGCGAAGCGGGCGACCTCGAGGGTGCGCTCCACGGCCCGGGTGTAGGCCGCGGTGCCGTGCACCGCGAGGGAGAACCAGAGCGGCAGCCCCCGGGCCCGGCGGCTCAGCCCGATGGCGTAGTCGGCCGGGTTCCACTCGGCGGCGTCCGTGAGCACGTCGAGGTAGCCCGCGTGCTGGGTGTGCGCCGCGCGGGCCAGGGCGGGGTCGCGGTAGAGCAGCGCGCAGCAGTCGAAGGGCGCGAAGAGCCACTTGTGCGGGTCGACGATGAACGAGTCGGCGCGTTCCACCCCGGCGAACCGGTCGCGAACGGACGGGGCGACCAGCGCCGCTCCCCCGTAGGCGCCGTCGACGTGGAACCAGACCCCGAGCTCGGCACAGACGTCGGCCACGGATGCCAGGTCGTCGATAATGCCGAAGTTGGTCGTGCCGGCCGTGGCGACGACCGCGAAGAACGTGCGGGGGTCGTTCTCCTCCAGCACCCGGCGCAGGTTGGCTCCGGTGAGGCGCCACCGGTCGTCGGACGACACCTCGACGAGCTCGGCGTCCATGACGTCGCACGCCGACTGCACCGACGAGTGGGCGCCGTAGGTGGCCGCCACCCGCCAGGGGCGGATGTCTCTGCCCTGCTCGACGGCGGCCCGTCGGGCGGTATGCCGCGCGGCGACCAGCGCCGACAGGTTGCCGACGGTGCCCCCGCTGACGAAGACCCCGCCGGCCTCGGACGGGAGGCCGGCCAGGTCGGCGATCCAGCGCAGCGCCTCGTTCTCGGCGTGCACAGCGCCCGACCCCTCCAGCCAGGAGCCGCCGTAGATCGAGGAGGCGCCCACGACGACGTCGAACGCGGCCGCCTCCTGGGTCGGGGCGCAGGGGATGAAGGAGAGGTAGCGCGGGTGGTCGGTCGACAGGCACGACGGGGCGAGCACCTCGGCGAACACGTCGAGGGCCCGGGCCGTGCCCAGGCCGCCGGGGGTGATGGTGACCCCGGCCTCCTCGCTCAGCTCGGCGTCGCTGAGCGGCCCGTCGAGCGGCACCGGGTCGAGGCCCAGCCGGTCGGCGGCATACGCCAGCACGGCGTCGACGTCGGCCGGGGACAGGGGCCGGTCGAAGCGATGCACGCGCGGAGTCTATGCAGCGGCGTACGCGTCGGTGGTGGTCGTCGCGGCGGGGGTGGCGGCCTCGGGCCCGGTGTAGTCCTGCCACTCCTCGCGGCCCAGGGCGTCACGCAGCACCATGCCGGCCGTGTTGTAGCCCGACACCATGACCCAGGGGAGTCCGGCGTTCGGCGTGGTCCACTGCCCCGCGGCGTACAGGCCGGGCACGACTGTGCGCTGCGGGGGCCGCTGCCGCGAGAGCATCTGCGGGACCAGCGCCCAGCCGGCGAACGCGCCGTCGGCGTTGCCGGTGTCGCGCACCATGTCGAGCGGGGTACGCACCCGGCGCACGACGATGTGCTCGCGCAGGTTGGGGATGACGGCCTCGGTGCGCCGGATGAACTCGTCGGCGATCCACTCCTTGTCGCGCTCCCAGTCGATGTCGCCGGAGACGAGGGTCGTCGGGCACTCCAGCTTGATCGAGTGCATCCCGGGCGGCGCCAGGTCGGGCTGGTGGAACGTCGCGACGTAGAGGTAGTAGGCCGCCTTGGAGACGTTGCCGGCGGGGAACTGCGCGAGCGCCTCGTCGATGTCGTGGCCGTCGTAGATGAAGTTGAGCCGCTTGATCCGGTCGCGGTAGGGCGTGAGGTCGAGGTCGATCCCGAGCTGCACCTGGAAGAACGACGGTGTCGTGGGCAGCTCGGGCAGGCGCTGCCGGAGCTTCGCCGGCACGGCGGCCTTGGGCAGCTGCTCGAGGTAGAGGCGCCGCGCGTCCGACGCGCAGACGACCGCCTTGGCGGTGAACCGGCGCCCGTCCGTGGTCTCGACCCCGCGGGCGTGACCGCCGCGCAGGGTCACCCGCTTCACCTCGGCCTCGGTGACGACGACGCCCCCGGCCTCGAGGTACATCGTCCGGAGCATCTCGGCCAGCGCGCCGAACCCACCCTGGGGCATCCACATCGTGCGCAGGGCGTGGGTGAGGAACACGCCGGCGATGGCGGCGGAGAGCTTGCCGGGGGGCGTACCGATGCCGACGCACAGCTGCGACACGTACGCCTTGGCCAACGGGTCGGTCATGTGCTCGTCGAGCAGGTCGGTCAGGGTCTTGTTCTGGTACTTGAGCAGCGTGTGCCCGGGGAAGTGCAGCTTCTGCGCCACGGGGTTGAGGGCGTCGCTCAGCCAGGGGCGCTGGAACTGCACGAGGAGCCGGTCGATCGCCTTGCCGCGGCCCGGCCGGTCGGCGACGCGGAACGACGGCACCACCTTGTCGAGGTCGACGACCATCTGCTCCATCGCGAGGAACACCGCCGCGATGCCACGACGCTCGTGCGGGAAGCGGTCACCGAGCACCTCGGCGGCCACGGTGAGGTCGGCCGGCAGCTCCATCCGCTCGTCCGGGAAGACGCACTGGAAGTCCTGCCGGTCCGGCACCATCGGGATGCGCCGGCTGATGCCGAGCCGCTCGAAGACCTCGCGGGGCTGCATACCCAGCCGGTAGGCCAGGAGGATGTGGCCGCCGTGGTCCCAGTAGAAGCCCTGCTCCCCGTCGCCGTGCGCGTAGCCGCCGACGTGGGCGTTCTTCTCCAGGAGGGCGACCTTCGCGCCCTGCTGGGCGAGGGTGAGGGCACAGGTGAGCCCGGCAGCGCCGGAGCCGTAGACGATGGCGTCGTAGTGAGTGTCCGACGGGGAGGGCTGGGGGGCAGTCATGCCGGTCAGGAGCGTGCAGCGGGCACACCGATACACGGGATACGCGGGACGACCTCAGCCGAGCAGGACCGCCCGCAGCTCGTCGACGGTGTCGGCCACGGCGTCGGGCGCCGAGCCCACGACGGCCTCGCGGGTACCGGCCCCCCAGGTGACGCCGACCGCCGCCATGCCGGCGTTGCGGGCCGCGCGCACGTCGACCACGGCGTCGCCGACGTAGACCGCGTCGCCCGGGCTGGTCCCGAGCCGGTCGACCGCCAGCAGCAACGGCGCGGGGTCGGGCTTGTGGGCGTCGGTGTCCTCCATGGTGACGAGGACGTCGAGGTATGCCGTGAGGCCGGTCAGCCGCACGGCCTCCTGCGCCGGCACCCGCAGCTTCGACGTGGCGGCGGCGACCCGGACCCCCGCCGAGGTGAGGTCGGCGAGCAGCGTGTCGATGCCGGCATACCGGCGGATGAGGCGCTCGGTGTTGGCGCGGTTCCAGGCGAGGTAGGTGCTGAGCAGCTCGTCCGCGTGCCCGGCGTCGATGGCCCGGAAGCCGCGGATCAGGGGCTGGCCGATCCACGACCGGATCATCGCCTCGTCCTCCTCCCGCCCGAGCACGGTGGTGAACGCGTGCTGGTAGGAGGCGACGATCAGCCCGATCGTGTCGACGAGGGTGCCGTCGAGGTCGAAGACGACCACCGGCCAGCGCGCGGGGGGAGACATGCACGGCACCCTAGGACTGTCAGGGTTTTCCCAGGTTGACGGACCGTTCCTCGGCGCGGCCTGACCGTACGCTCCGAGAGGCTTCCGGGAGACCTCCCGTCGGGAAAGGCCGTTCCGCCGTGTGACCCATCCGCGGCCGACCGCCCGATCGGGCAAGGCCGGCCGCTCAGGAGGATTCCGTATGACCCTTGTCCCCAGAGGGCGCCGCCCCGTGCGCCTCACCCTCGCGGCGCTGGCCGTGGCCGCGGTCGCGGTCGCCACGCCGCTTGCCGCCTCCCCCAGCATCGCCATGCCGGACCCCGGCTCACACGGCAGCGGTGGCCGCGTCAACGACGCCGGCGACGAGGCCGGCGAGCTGATGGAGTCGCTCGACCAGTTCGCCGACGCCCGCACCGCGCCGACCGGCCTGGTCGCGCCGGGCGCGTATGCCGCGGCCTACGGCTCCCTCTCCGGCCTCCCGGCGAGCGCCGCCACCTGGTCGTCAGTGACGAACAAGCCCTACAACGCCGACGACCCGCGCTACCGGGACCCGGGCGCCTCCAACAGCAGCGGCGGGGCCGGCTACGTGTCCGGCCGTATCGAGGCCGTCGCGGTCGACGCGACGTGCTCGTTCGCGGGCGCGGGCATGGGCGGCGTCAAGCGCTCGTGCGACAACGGCACGACCTGGACCCCCATCGCCGACGCGCTGCCCACGCAGTCGATCGGCAGCATGGAGCTCGCTCCTGACGGCGCTCTCTGGGTGGCCACGGGTGACGGCAACACCGGCTCGTCGACCTACGTCGGCGCGGGTGTCTACCGCCTGGCCAGCCCCGACACGGGCACGTTCGCCGCAGGCACCGGCAGCAAGATCGGCGGCACCGAGCTCGACAGCCAGATCATCCGCCGGATCCGCCTCGACGCCGAGAACAACCGGGTCTTCGTCGCGGCCTCCCGCGGCCTCTACATGCACTCGTTGACGGGCTCAGCCACCACGGCCTGGACCCGCGTCCTCGCCCCCTGTGCCACAGGGATGATCTCCTGCACCGACGTCCAGGAGAGCTACCGCGACATCGCCAACGACGTGGTCGTCCAGCCGAACACTGGCGGCAAGGTCATCCTCGCCAACGTCGCGTGGCGCAGCGGTGCGGCCTACAACGGCTTCTACCTGAGCAAGGACGGCGGCGGCACCTGGGCCAAGATCAAGCCCAACGGGGCGATCAACCCCAAGGACATCGGCAACGCCACCCTGCAGTACTCCCAGGACGGCTCGCAGCTCTACGTCGTCCTCGAGTCGCCGCAGCAGCTGAACTCCGGCGCGGCGAGCGCTCTGGGCGGCGTCTTCGTCTCCCGCAGCGGTGACGCGGCCGGGCCGTATGCCCTGATCGCCAACTCGCAGAAGCTCGCCCAGAGCGGCTCGGCGGAGCGCAAGCAACGGATCGGCGGCGGCTACCAGCCGGGCGTCCAGGCCTGGTACAACCAGTTCCTCGGCGTGGACCCCCACAACGCGCAGCACGTCTACCTCGGCCTCGAGGAGGTCTACGAGTCGTGGAACGGTGGCGCCACCTGGCAGACCACCGGGCGTTACTGGGACTTCGGCTTCTCCTGCTGGTCCTACCTCGACGCCA
>JBDSYO010000431.1:0-10673 GCA_039925625.1 Lapillicoccus sp.
CGGGAGGCCGGAGGCGAGGGGCTCGGCGACACGACCCTGCTCGTGACCCGCCTCAGCGGAGGCGTCAGTGGCGGCACCGTCGACTCGATGCGCTCGCAGATCGACGCGGTGACGGCCGACCCGTCGCGACAGCGTGTGGTGTTCGACCCGTTCGCCCTCAGCGCCGACCGGCCCGCCGAGCCCGATCGGTCGGGCCAGCGCGACGCCATGTACGTCTTCCGCGACCAGGCCACCGGACGCTGGACCGCCCCGTGGGTCATGGCCGCCTTCAACTCCCGCATCGTGCGGCGCAGCGACTCCCTGCTCGGCCATGCCTACGGACCGCGCTTCCGCTACCGGGAGGCCCTCGGCTGCGGCCGCGGCCCTCAAGGGCGGGCCCAGGCGTATGTCGTGGCCCTCGCCGTGGGTGCGGGGTACACCGCCATGTCGCAGCGGCTGACGCGCCCGTTGGTCGACCGCGTGCTGCCCGCGCCGGGTGAGGGTCCGGACGAGGCGGCGCGCGAGAGGGGCCACTTCCGCGTCGAGCTGCGCGCCACCACGGGCACCGGTCGGCGGCTGCTGGCCGTCGTCGCGGCCTACGGCGACCCCGGGTATGCCGCCACGGCCGTCATGCTCGGGCAGTCGGCGCTGTGCCTGGCCGAGGACGGCGACCGGCTGAGCTCGCCCGGTGGGGTGTTGACGCCCGCCGTGGCGATGGGCGACGCTCTCGTCGAGCGGCTCCGCAACGCCGGGATGACCCTCACTATCGGAACGGAGTGACCGGATGCATCCGACGGGCGTGACGGCCAACCTGGCGGCAGAGGACATCGAGAGCGCCAAGGCGTTCTACACGGACTACCTCGGCCTCAGTGTCGAGGAGATGAACCTCGGCTGGGTGGCCCGGTTCAGCACCCCGGACGGGCGCGCGTCGGTGCAGCTGGTGGCCCGCGACGAGTCGGCCCCGGTCGACTCGCAGCTGTCCGTTCACGTCGGGGACGAGGTGGAGGAGGCGTACGCGGAGGCGCAGCGGCGCGGCTACGAGATCGTCCACCCCCTGACGACCGAGCCGTGGGGTGTGCGGCGGTTCTTCGTCCGAGCCCCCAACGGCACCGTCATCAACATCGTCAGCCACTCCGACGACTGAGCTACCCGACTGATCGAGCCCGCTAGGTCTTCTGGTACCCGCGGTACAGACCGGTCCGCAGCTCGACCGCATACTCCCGGCTCTCCGGCATCCCGGACGCCTCGGCCGCCGCGATCTCCGCCTCGGTGTCGAACGGCACCCGCACGAACTGGATCCCGAACGGCGCCGGCTCCAGGGAGTCGGCGACGCCCTCGAGGACCACATACGACGCGGTGGTGGCGTCCAACGGGTTTCCGACGCTGCCCACGTTGACGAGCGTCTGGTTGTCGTCGCCCTGGAGGTAGGTGCCGTGGATGTCGCCGTAGAGGACGCACGAGGGTTCCGGTGCGTCGCCGGTGTGCTCCGTGTTGAGGAACATGCGCTCGTAGTCCTCCTGGCTGTGGAGGTAGGACACCCGGCTGAAGACTCCCTGGGGCGATGCGTGGAGCATCCGGACCCGCCGGCCACTGAGGACGAGGTCGTGGTGGAACGGCAGGGCGGCGAGCCAGCCCTGCTGGTCGGGGTCCAGCTGGTCCCACCACCACGCTGCCGGACCCTCGGCCCCGGTGCTGAGGAACGCCTCCCAGTTGCCTTGCACCGTCGCCTCGCAGCGCTCCCGGGTCAGCCGGACGCACTCGGCCCCGCGCGGACCCTTGCCCACCACGTCGCCCAGGTTGACGATCCGGGTGATACCCCGGGCGTCGACGTCCGCGAGGACCGCCTGGTATGCCGTGAGGTTGCCGTGGACGTCGGAGACGACGGCCACCCGGTCGAGCGCCACCATCAGTCCTTCGAGGTCTCGCCCGGCAGCGCCAGCATCTGGTCGAGCGCGACCCGGGCCCAGTGGGCGACCTCGGGGTCGACGCGGATCGGGTTGACGACGCGACCGTCGACGAGCGACTCGAGCGCCCATACGAGGTGGGGCAGGTCGATCCGGTTCATCGTCGAGCAGTAGCAGACGTTCTTCTCCAGGAACGCGATCTTCTGGTTCGGGTACATCTCGCGCAGCCGGTTCACGAGGTTGAGCTCGGTGCCGACGACCCACGACGTGCCGTTCGGGGCGGCGGCGATGGTCTTGATGATCCGCTCGGTGGAGCCGATCTCGTCGGCCAGCTCGCAGACCTCGTACTGGCACTCGGGGTGGACGATGACCTTGACGCCGGGGATCTCCCGCCGAGCCAGCTCGACCGCGTCCACGCTGAACCGGCCGTGCACGGAACAGTGCCCGCGCCACAGGATCATCCGGGCGCGCTCGAGCTGCTCGCGGGTCACGCCGCCGTGCGGCTTGTGCGGGTCCCACAGGACGCAGTCGTCGAGGCTGAGGCCGAGCTCGCGGACCGCGGTGTTGCGGCCGAGGTGCTGGTCGGGCAGGAAGAGCACCTTGCCGGTGCCGTCGACGCCGCCCGTCTGGTCGAAGGCCCAGCGCAGGGCCGTCACGGCGTTGGAGGAGGTGCAGATCGTGCCGCCGTGGCGGCCGGTGAACGCCTTGATCGAGGCCGCCGAGTTCATGTACGTGACGGGTCGAACGACGTCGGCGATCCCCTCGCCGAAGACGTCCACGAGGTCGTCCCAGGCGTCCTCCACCTGGGCGATGGCGGCCATGTCGGCCATCGAGCAGCCGGCGGCGAGGTCAGGGAGGATGACCGTCTGGTCGGGACCGGTGAGGATGTCGGCGGACTCGGCCATGAAGTGCACGCCGCAGAAGACGATGTGCGGCGCGTCGGGCCGGGCGGCGGCCTGCTGGGCGAGCTTGAACGAGTCGCCGGTCACGTCGGCGAACTCGATGACCTCGTCGCGCTGGTAGTGGTGGCCGAGCACGAACACCGAGTCGCCCAGGGTGGCCTTGGCCGCGCGCGCCCGGGCCACGAGGTCGGGGTCGGACGGCGAGGGCAGGTCGCCCGGGCACTCGACGCCCCGCTCGGTGGACAGCTCCCGGCCCTGCCCGAGCACGAGCAACGGCATCAGCGAGGGCCGTGGATGCGTACCCGTCGACGCGATCGTGGTCATGCGCCCGATCGTATGCCGGTGCGGTCGACAGGTACGCGGCCACGCCCCCCGCCCCGTTCCGTTCCCATTGGGAGCGGCGCTCACGGTTTTCGACCCGGCCCTGGAACACCAGGAGCGCCGGTAACGGAAATCCGCGACCGACGCTCCTCGTGTTGCCGCCGTCGATGGCCGCAACCCGCACCGTGTTGGATGTCGGTATGCGCGTCGTCATCGCCCCGCGGCGGTACGCCGGGACCCTGACGGCGGGGGAGGCCGCGGAGGCGATCGCACGGGGGTGGGGGCGCGCCGCGCCGCACGACCACCTCGTCCTCGTGCCGCTGTCGGACGGCGGTCCCGGGTTCGTCGATGTCCTCGCGGCCGGGCTCGGGGGTGACGTCCTCGCGGCCACGGTGCCGGACCCGCTCGGCCGCGACGTGCCCGCGACGGTGCTCGTCGTCGACGACGCTCACGGGCGCACGGCCTACGTCGAGTCCACCCAGGCCGTCGGGCGCGACCTGGTGGCGGTGGCGGACCGCGACCCGGGGCATACCTCGTCCGCCGGGCTCGGCGTCCTGCTCGACCTCGCGCTGTCTACCGCCCCCACGCGGCTCGTCGTCGGGTTGGGCGACGCCGCGACCCACGACGGGGGAGCCGGCCTGCTCGCCGCCCTGGGCGTCGGCGACCCCTCCAGGCTGGGTGCCGGCGGCCTGGCCCTCGCCGCCGCCACCCTGGACGACCTGACCGGCCTCGTCCGCGCCCGGGAGCGCTTCCGCGGTGTCCCCCTCGTCCTGGCGACGACCGCCCAGCTGCCGCTGCTGGGGTTCAAGGGCACGAGCGCCGTCGACGCCGAGCACCGGGGGGCCACGGCGCCGCAGGCCCAGTCCCTGGAGGCGGCGCTGGGCCGCTGGGTCGACCTCGTCGGTCGCGCCCACCCGGCACCCACCGACCTGCTCACCGGCGGGGCTCGCCGCCTCGACCGCGAGCCGGGCGCCGGTGCCGCGGGCGGCCTCGGGTACGCCCTCTATCTGCTCGGCGCGCGACGCGTCGACGCCGCCGTGCTGGTGGCCGAGGCGCTCTCGCTCGCCGACCGCGTGCGGGAGGCCGACCTCGTCGTCACCGGCGAGGGCACCTACGACTGGCGCAGCCTGCAGGACTCGGTGCCGGCGGCGGTCAGCGAGATCGCCATGGCTGCGGGCGTACCGGCCCTCGTGCTCGCCGGCCAGACGAGCGTCGGCCGCCGCGAGGCGATGACGGCGGGCTTCTCGGCCACCTACGCCGTCGCCGACCGCGTGGCCGGGCTCGCGACCGCCCTCGCCGACCCCGTCGGCACCCTGGAGGCTCGCGCCGCGCGCGTGGCCGCCACGTGGTCCCCGGCTCCCGACGACCGGAGCAGCAGCGCCTAGACTGGAGGCGTTCGGGGAACAGATCCCGGACGACCGCGGTTGTGAGGTGCAGAGCAGCAGCCCCGACTTGCGCATACTCGACCGCCCACAGCTCTGGCACGGAGGACTTCACATGAGCGTTCAGGACCAGACCCACACGCACGACCACCCCGTCGCGAGCACGGCGACGGACACGGCCACCGACTTCCCCACCGACACCCACGGCGTCGAGCTCACCGGTGTCGCCGCCGGCAAGGTCAAGAGCCTCCTCGAGCAGGAGGGCCGCGACGACCTGCGCCTCCGCGTCGGCGTCCAGCCCGGTGGCTGCTCCGGCCTGATCTACCAGCTCTACTTCGACGAGCGCACGCTCGACGGCGACCTCGTGCGCGACTTCGACGGGGTCGAGGTCGTCATCGACCGGATGAGCGCCCCCTACCTGCTCGGCGCCACGATCGACTTCGCCGACACCATCGAGAAGCAGGGCTTCACCATCGACAACCCCAACGCCGGCAGCTCCTGCGCCTGCGGCGACAGCTTCAGCTGACCCACCGGCACCAGTAGCACCACCGGCGTCCGCCCGGCGGCTCCCCTCGACGGGGAGGCGCCGGGCGTTCCCGTCTGCGGTGTATGCGGGTGACGTGCGCCCCGCCCCGGGTCGGGTAGGTTCAGCGGGTGAAGATCGCGGTCACCGGGTCCATCGCCACCGACCACCTGATGACCTTCCGGGGTCGGTTCCGCGACTCCCTCGTCGTCGAGCAGCTGGACAAGATCTCGTTGTCCTTCCTCGCCGACGAGCTGGAGATCCGACGTGGTGGGGTCGCGGCCAACATCGCGTTCGGGATGGCCAACCTGGGCCTGCACCCGGCGCTCGTCGGCTCGGTCGGCGAGGACTTCTCCGACTACCGGTCGTGGCTCGAGCGCCACGGCGTCGACTGCGAGTCCGTCCACGTCAGCGACAGCCGGCACACCGCCCGCTTCGTCTGCACGACCGACGACGACATGGCCCAGATCGCCACGTTCTACGCCGGCGCGATGTCGGACGCCCGGCTCATCGAGCTGCAGCCCATCGCCCACCGGCTCGGCGGCCTCGACCTCGTCCTCATCGGGGCCAACGACCCCCAGGCGATGCTGCGGCACACCGAGGAGTGCCGCACCCGCGAGATCCCCTTCATCGCCGACCCCTCCCAGCAGCTCGCCTTCGCCGACGGCCCGGAGATCCGCCGCCTCATCGACGGAGCGGCCTACCTGTTCACCAACGAGTACGAGGCCCACCTCACCGAGCAGAAGACGGGATGGTCGGGCGACGACATCCTCAAGCGGGTCGGCACCCGCATCGTCACCCGGGGCTCGGACGGCGTCGACATCCTGCGTCAGGGCGAGCCGACCATCCACGTCCCGGTGGCCCGCGAGGTGCGCAAGGCGGACCCGACCGGGGTCGGCGACGCGTTCCGCGCCGGGTTCATGACCGGCCTCGCCGGCGGGCTCGGCCTGCGCCGCTGCGCCGAGCTCGGCTCGATGCTGGCCACCTACGTCATCGAGACGGTCGGCACCCAGGAGTACCAGCTGCGCCAGGAGGCCTTCCTCTCCCGGCTCTCGGCGGCCTACGGCCCGGAGTCCGCGGCCGAGATCGCCCCGGTCGTCTCCTGCCGGCACGGCTGACCGCACCCGTCCGGCCCTCGCCCTCAACCGCTCCGCCTTCGTCGGTGCCCGTCCTCCCGCCCCCGTCGCCCTATCTCTTCGACGTCGGTGCCGCCGGCCCGGGGGAGGACCTCGTCGGCGTCGGCGCCGACCTCGCCCCGGGCACCCTGCTCGAGGCATACTCGCGCGGCGTCTTCCCCATGGGTCTCGGCGCGGCGGGGGGTGAGCCTCTCGGCTGGTGGTCGCCCGACCCCCGGGGTGTCCTGCGGCCGGGTGACCTGCACGTCAGCCGGTCGCTGCGGCGCCGCCTCGCCGACTTCGAGATCCGCGTCGACACCGACTTCCCGGGCGTGGTGGCGGGCTGCGCCGACCCGAGCCGGTCGGGCCGGTGGATCACGCCCGCGATCACGGCGGCCTACACCCGCCTGCACGCGCTGGGCTGGGCCCACTCCATCGAGGTGGTGCAGGACGGCGCGCTGGTGGGCGGGCTCTACGGGCTCGCGGTCGGTGGGCTGTTCGCCGGGGAGTCGATGTTCCATCGCGTCACCGACGCGTCTAAGGCGGCCGTCGTGGCAATGCACGACCTGGTCGTGGCCGACGGCGACCCGCGCCGGCTCATTGACGTGCAGTGGCGCACCCCGCACCTGGGGTCGCTCGGGGTCAGCGAGGTCCCGCGGGAGGAGTACCTGCGGCTGCTCGCGGTGGCCCTGGCCGCTCCGCTGCCCGCGGCGTTCCGCTGACGGTCAGCCGCCGCGGCGCACGAGGTAGGCCGCCTCGCCCGGGCCGTCGTCGACCCGCATCAGCTCGTGGCCCCGCATTCGGCAGAAGGCCGCCACGTCCGAGCGGGCGGCCGGGTCGGTGGCCAGTAGCAGCACCTCGACACCGGGCTCGAGGTCGCGCAGAAGGGCGCCCAGCCGGATGACCGGTAGAGGACAGCGCAGACCGCGCGCGTCGAGGACGACGGGGCGGCTCGCCTCAGCGAGGGGGGGCGGGTCGGTCACAGCCGGTCCGTCCCGAGCCGGGCCCGCACGGTGGCCACGGCGTCGGGGAGGGCGGAGCAGAACGCCACCACCCCCGCCTCCCGCGCCGCCGCGCCGCCCGGCACCGTCTCGGCCAGGGGCAGGGTCACCCGCACGTTGCCGTGCGTGAGGACGCCCATGGCGGCGAGCACGTGGCTCGGCTCCAGGGTGCTCGCCGTGCAGGCCGACCCGGACGCCACGGCGAAGCCGCGCCGGTCGAGCTCGTGCACGAGCGCCTCCCCGTCGACGAACAGGCACGAGAACGTGACGACGTGCGGCAGCCGGTCGTCGGGGTCGCCGACGACGATGGTGTCGGGCACCGTGGCCGCCGCGGTCCGGATGCGTTCCACCAGCCGGCGGGCGGCTACGGCCTCGTTCGTCCGGTCGGCCTCTGTCTGCAGCCAGGCCTCCGCCGCGGCGAGCACCAGCGGCACGACCGGCTCGGCGTCGCTGCGGCCGTGCTCGGCGTCGGTCAGGGCTCCGGGACGCCGCCAGCGGGTGCGCTCGGGCACCACGAGCACGCCCACGCCGGCCGGCCCGCCCCAGGACCGGGCGTCCCCGACGAGCACGTCGAACGCGGCCGGCACCGGGTCGCGCCCGAGGCCCGCCTGCGCGTCGACGACCAGCGGTATGCCGCGGGCCCGGCAGGCCTCGTGGGCCTCCTCCACCGGCTGGCGGGTGCCGACCTCGCCGTTGGCGCCCTGCAGCGCCGCCACGACGGTGCCGGGGTGGGAGAGGGCGACCCGCCATGCGTCGAGGTCGACCCGTCCCTGCTCGTCGACGCCCACCTCCTGGAACCGCTCCGGGTCCTCGTGCCGCGCGGCACGCTCGCGGCCCGGCACGAGCACCGCGGAGTGCTCGACGGCGGAGGCGACGAGGCGCGCCCCGCGTCGGCGCGCGGCATACCGCAGGCCGTCGACCCCGCCGCCGAGGGCGACCGGACCGCCGGGCAGGAAGCTCAGCTCGGGGGGTCGGACGTCGAGTCCGGCCGCGACGCTCTCGCGGGCCTGGTCGAGCAGGAGGCGGGCGCGGCGCCCCTCGGCGTAGAGGCGTCGCGGGTCGGCCCACCCCGCGTCGAGCGCGGCCAGCAAGGTCTGCCGTGCGGCCGGGTGCAGCCGCCCTGCGTACCCGTCGAGGAGCACCCGCTCGGAGGATGCCGACGGGCGGCCGTCGAGGAGGCCGTCGGGGAGGCCGTCGGGGAGGTCTTCGGGGACCGGCTGACGCTGCGCCACGGCCGTCACGTTAGCCCCACCCGTCCGTGTGTCAGCGGGGTGCGGGAGGTAGTGTGGCGGCCATACGTCATGGGCGGCCTCGGGGCCCGGGAGCGCCGGTGACCAGCATGACCGGCACGTCTCGTCGACGCGGCATCCGTACGAACCCGAACCGGAAGGTGCACCGTTGCGCACGCACGCACACCTGCCCGCGCGCCTGAGGCGCCGGGCCCTCGCCGTCACCACCCTGGCCGTGTCGGCGTCCCTGCTGCTCAGCGGCTGTGCGAGCAACGGCACGGCCTCCAGCGGCTGGCTGCCGCAGGGCACTGACGGCGGTGAGGTCACCAACCAGACCGGCCGGGTGACGTCCCTGTGGGTCGGCACCTGGATCGCCGCGCTCGCCGTCGGCCTCATCGTCTGGGGCCTGACCATCTGGGTGATGGTGCGCTACCGGCGTCGCAAGGAGGACGTCGGCCTGCCGCCGCAGCTGCGCTACAACGTGCCGATCGAGATCCTCTACACGATCGTCCCCGTGTTCATGGTCGCCGTCCTCTTCTACTACACGGCCCGCGACGAGTCGGCCCTGCTCGACGTCTCCGCCAAGCCCGACGTCACCGTCAACGTCGTAGCCAAGCAGTGGAGCTGGGACTTCAACTACGTCAACGCCAACACCTACGAGTCCGGGGTGCAGGTCGAGCTCGACAAGGCGACGGGGGAGCCCCTCAACGCCGAGCCGGTGCTCTACCTGCCGGTCAACAAGCGGGTCGAGTTCGTGCTCAACGCGCGTGACGTCATCCACTCGTTCTGGGTGCCGGCGTTCCTGCAGAAGCTCGACATGCTGCCGGGCAAGACCAACCGGTTCCAGGTCGTGCCGACCCAGACGGGCACGTTCCAGGGCAAGTGCGCCGAGCTCTGCGGCGCGTACCACTCGCAGATGCTGTTCAAGGTGAAGGTCGTCTCCCAGGCCGACTACGACGCGGAGATGGCCCGGCTCAAGAGCATCGGCCAGTCGGGGCAGCTGCCCAACACGCTCAACCGCTCGTCGGTCCTGCCTGAGGACCAGAAGCTCGTCCCCACCGCCTCCGGGAGCAACTGATGGCTGCGACGACCACCACGCCCACCAGTACCCAGTTCGAGTACTCCACGGGCGAACGGGCCTACTCCCGTCCGAAGCTGCTGCCGGGTCAGACGTTCATCAAGTACGTCACGACGACCGACCACAAGGTCATCGGCAACCTCTACTTCATCACCTCGTTCGTCTGGTTCCTCTTCGGCGGGATCATGGCCCTGCTCATCCGCACCGAGCTCGCCGCGCCCGGCCTGCAGGTGGTCGACAACCCCGAGCAGTACAACCAGCTGTTCACCATGCACGGCACGATCATGTTGCTGCTGTTCGCGACCCCGCTGTTCGCCGGGTTCGCCAACGCCGTGATGCCGCTGCAGATCGGGGCGCCCGACGTCGCGTTCCCGCGGCTGAACATGTTCGCGTACTGGCTCTACCTCTTCGGCGGCATCATCGCCGGCGCCGGGTTCCTCACCCCTCAGGGGGCCGCGTCGTTCGGCTGGTTCGCCTACGCGCCGCTGTCCGACAACGCCTACAGCCCCGGCCTCGGCGGTGACCTGTGGGTCTTCGGCCTGGCCCTTGCTGGCTTCGGGACGATCCTCGGTGCGGTCAACTTCATCACGACGATCGTCTGTATGCGGGCGCCCGGCATGACGATGTTCCGGATGCCGATGTTCACCTGGACGGTGCTCGTCACGTCGCTGCTCGTGCTCGTCGCGTTCCCCGTGCTCGCCGCGGCGCTGTTCGCGCTCGGCGCCGACCGGCGGTTCGGAGCCCACATCTTCGACCCCGAGGGCGGGGGAGCGATGCTGTGGCAGCACATGTTCTGGTTCTTCGGGCACCCAGAGGTCTACATCATCGCCCTGCCGTTCTTCGGCATCATCAGCGAGGTCCTGCCGGTCTTCTCGCGCAAGCCGATCTTCGGCTACAAGACCCTCGTCTTCGCCACCATCGCCATCGCGGCCCTGTCCGTCGCCGTGTGGGCCCACCACATGTACGCCACGGGCCAGGTGCTGCTGCCGTTCTTCGCGATCATGACGATGTTGATCGCCGTCCCTACCGGGGTGAAGTTCTTCAACTGGATCGGCACGATGTGGGGCGGGTCGATCACCTTCGACACGCCCCTGATCTGGGCGGTGGGCTTCATCGTCACGTTCCTCTTCGGTGGCCTGACAGGCATCGTCCTGTCGAGCCGGCCCTCGACTTCCACCTCTCCGACAGCTACTTCGTCGTCGCCCACTTCCACTACACCGTGTTCGGCACGGTCGTCTT
>JBDSYO010000432.1:0-4136 GCA_039925625.1 Lapillicoccus sp.
TCACCGTCGTGTGGAGCCGCAGGTCGTAGCGCTCACGGGCGAGCTCGGTGTAGGCGAGCGCCAACGACTCGTCCTCCTGAGCAAGGAGGCGCGCCCCACGGTGCAGCCACGTGACGTGGGCGCCCAGCGCGTCGAGGATGTGGGCGAACTCGGCGGCGATGTAGCCGCCGCCGACGATGACGACGCGCTCCGGCAGCGTCTCCATCCGCATGACGGTGTCGCTGGTGTGCACGCCACGCTCGGGATCCACCCGGTTCAGCCCCGGGATCTCGGGGAGCCGCGGCCGGCCGCCGGCGGCGACGACCCACCGGTCGGCGGTGACGGTGACCCCGGTGCCGGTGTCGAGGGTCATCGGCCCGACGAACCGCGCCGGCTGGTCGTAGACGGTGACGTTGGCCGCCTGACGACGCCAGTCCTCCCCACCCTGGGAGATGGCGTCGACGCGCTGGAAGATGCGGTCGCGGATGGCCGGCCAGTCGGCGTGGACGCCGTCCACCGTGATCCCCAGATGAGCGGCCTCCCGAGCCTCGACGACCCGGTCGGCAGGGAGCACGAACATCTTGGTCGGGATGCAGCCCACGTTGAGGCAGGTCCCCCCGAAGGCGCCCTGCTCCACGAGGCCGATGTCGAGACCGTCCAGCTCGGGGCCGATGACCGAGTTCCCCGACCCGGTCCCGATGACGACGAGGTCGTGGTGGCGGGTCTGCATGGGTGCAGCGTAAGCACGCAGACGCCGCTGCGCGTCGGGGACACCGCCGCATCACGTCGCGGGCCGACGCCACGTAGGCTCGAGGCCGTGAGCCGGCGCACCCTCTACCGCGGCGGCGTGGTGCGGGTCGAGCATCCCCAGGACCCGCCGGCCACCGCCTTCCTCGTCGACCGGGGCCGCGTGGTGTGGGTGGGGCGCGATGCCGACGCGCCGGCCGCCGACGGCGCCGCCGAGACCGTGGACCTGGCCGGCGCGCTGGTCACCCCCGCCTTCGTCGACGCGCACGCCCACCTCTCGCCCACCGGCGCGGCGCTGCGGGGGGTCGACCTGTCCGGCGCCCGCTCGCTCAACGAGGCGGTCTCCCGCATCGAGACCGGGGTCCGCCGCACGGGCGGCCGACCGGTCATGGCCTTCGGGTGGGACGAGTCCGCATGGCCCGAGCGACGACCCTTCACCGCGCGGGAGCTGGACCGCGCCGCGTACGGCGGGGTGGTGTTCGCGTCCCGCGTCGACGGTCACTCGGCCGTCGTCTCCTCGGCACTGGCCGTGGCTGCGCGCCTGGCCCCGGCGGACCACGACTCCGGTCTCGTGCGGGCCGACGCCCACCGCCGCGCCCGAGCGGCCTACGCGGCGACCGTCACCCCCGACCAGAACCGCGCCGACGTCGAGGCGGCCCTACGGCTGGCCGCCGCCCAGGGGATCGCCGAGGTCCACGAGAACGCCGGACCGGTGATCAGCGCCGCCGAGGACCTCGCCGACGTGCAGGCCGTCGCAGGCCGGCTCGGCCTCCCCCGGGTGGTGTCGTACTGGGCGGAGCTCGTCGACTCGCCCGGCCAGGCCCGCCGGCTCGTCGAGCAGCACGGCGCGCACGGCCTGGCGGGCGACCTCAACGTCGACGGCTCGATCGGGTCGCGGACGGCCAGCCTGCGTCTCGACTACCTCGACGCCCCCGGGGACCGCGGCCAGGCCTTCCTCACGATCGCGCAGGTGCGCGACCACGTCGCCGCATGCACCCGCGCAGGCGTACAGGCCGGGTTCCACGTCATCGGCGACGCCGGGGTCGACTCGGTCCTGGCCGGGTTCGAGGCGGCGGCCGAGCTCGTCGGAGCCGACGCGGTGCCGGACGCCCACCACCGCCTCGAGCACGTGGAGACGATCGGGCCCCAGGACGTCGCGCGGCTGGCGCGGCTCGGGGTCGTCGCCAGCATGCAGCCGGCGTTCGACGCGGCGTGGGGCGGGCCTCGCGGCATGTATGCGGAACGGCTGGGCGTGGAGCGCGCCGCCGGAATGAACCCGCTGCGTTCGATGGTCGACGCCGGGGTCGTCCTGGCCCTGGGCTCCGACTCGCCCGTCACGCCGTTGGCTCCCTGGGAGACGCTGCGCGCCGCGGCACACCACCACGACCCGGCCCAGCGGCTGACGCCCGACGAGGCGTTCCACGCGCATACGGTCGGGGGCCACCGGGCGGCGGGGGAGGGCGGCGGCCGGCTGCGGGTGGGCGAGGTGGCGAGCTTCGCCGTGTGGGACGCCTGGTCGGCGTGGGCGGACACCCGCGGCCGACTGGCCGTGCCGACCGAGGGGGCTCCGGTCCCGACGGCCCGGCTGGTGGTCAGGGCGGGCGAGGTCATCCACGACTGGGGCGAGCGGCGGGCCTGACCGCAGGACTTCCCGTCAGGACGGGTTGTCGCCGGAAGATCGCCGGTTTGGGTACTCTGAGTCCGTGACTTCTCCGGCTCGGCTCGACCTCGACCCTGTCCAGGTGCGGCGGGCCCGCACCCAGGCGCGGCGCGCCGGTCGGCCGGTCGTCCGGATGGCCCAGCAGCACACCACCGTCTCCGTCGAGCGGGCGACCCTGCGCCTGGCCGGCCTCGCCGGGGCCGACCACGACCGGGTGCCGTGGGACAACCACCTCGTGCAGGCGGTGCGCGACCAGGTCGGGCTCGAGCACGGCGTGACCACCCCCGTGTGGGACGCTCTGCGGCGCGGGGAGGCCGATGACCTGCTCCTGCTCGCCCAGAAGGCGGCGGCCGGCTCGGTCACCTTCCGGCTGCCCGAGGGCCGCGCGCTGGCGTCGGCCCACCGGTCCGCGCGCGCGGCGGTGGCGACCGGCATCCGCACCATCGACCGTCAGCGGGCCGCGCGTGAGCGCCTCGTCCGACGGCTGGGCGACCCGCCCCAGCGCCCCTGGGTCTACCTCATCGTCGCGACGGGAGACATCGACGAGGACATCCCGCAGGCCCAGGCGGCCGCCCGGGAGGGTGCCGACGTCATCGCCGTCATCCGCTCCACCGGGCAGTCCCTCCTCGACTACGTGCCGGAGGGCGCCACCCACGAGGGGTATGCGGGGACCTACGCCACCCAGGAGAACTTCCGGCTCATGCGCGCCGCGCTGGACGAGACGAGCAAGGAGGTCGGCCGCTACGTCCGGCTGACGAACTACGCGTCCGGCCTCTGCATGCCGGAGATCGCCACGCTGGCCGGGCTCGAGCGCCTGGACATGATGCTCAACGACTCGATGTACGGCATCCTCTTCCGCGACATCAACCCCGTGCGAACCTTTGTCGACCAACGGTTCTCACGCCAGATCCACGCGCGGGCCGGCATCATCATCAACACCGGCGAGGACAACTACCTGACCACCGCGGACGCCGTGGAGGCCGCGCATACCGTCACCGTCAGCCAGCTGCTCAACGAGTACTTCGCCAAGGAGGCCGGGCTCGAGGACTGGCAGCTCGGCCTCGGGCACGCGTTCGAGATCAACCCCGACCTGCCCGACTCGTTCCGGCTCGAGCTGGCCCACGCAATGCTCGCCCGCCAGCTCTTCCCCGACGCGCCGCTCAAGTGGATGCCGCCGACGAAGCACATGACCGGCGACGTCTTCCGCGGGTATCTCCTCGACGGGTTCTTCAACCTCGTGGGGGCGATGACGGGGCAGGGGATCCTGCTCGTCGGGATGATGACGGAGGCGGTCGTCACCCCGTTCCTGTCCGACCGCGACCTCGCCCTGCAGAACGTCCGCTACGTCATGAACGCCGCCGGAGGGCTGGTGGAGGACTTCCACCCGCCGCGCGACGGGTTCATCCAGACCCGGGCGCGGCACGTGCTCGGTGAGGCGGTCGAGCTGCTCGAACGGGTGGTGGACGACGGGTTGCTCCCGGCCATCGGCGACGGCACGTTCGGGCTGATGAAGCGCCCCGCCGACCGGGGCAAAGACCTGGACGGCGTCGTGCGCAAGGCCGGCGGCTACGACAACCCCGCGGTGACCCTGCTCGAGGAGGGGACGACGCGATGAGCGAGGCGCCCACCCTGGTCCGGCCGTACGGCGACACCACCGGTGACGGCATGGTGCAGGTCTCGTTCACGCTGCCGGTGCCGTATGCCGCGAACCCCAAGCGGGCGGAGGGGGCGGCCCTGCAGCTAGCCCGCA
>JBDSYO010000433.1:0-2823 GCA_039925625.1 Lapillicoccus sp.
GCCAACAGCGACCACATGGCCGAGGAGGAGCGGCAGGACCTCACCGACTTCCGGCAGCACGCGACGCTCGAGCTGCGGCACGACCTCGCCGTGCACTTCCTGCGCTTCGAGGCGCAGCACTGGGCCAGCGGGGTGCCGGTCGTCGACAAGGACCCGGAGAAGTTCGTCGAGGACCACGAGGAGTAGCCACGCGACCACCCGATGGGTTCGGGGTCCGGGCGGCGTCACACCAGCATGACCACGATCCCTTGCCTCTGGTTCGACGCTCAGGGTGAGGAGGCGGCCACGTTCTACGTGTCCGTCTTCCCCCGCTCCCGCATCCTCGGCGTGACCCGCTACGGCCCCGACCAGCCTCGGCCCGAAGGCACGGCCCTGACGGTGGAGTTCGAGCTGGACGGGCAGCGCTTCGTCGCCCTCAACGGCGGCCCGCAGTTCAGCTTCTCGGAGGCCATCTCCTTCCAGATCCCGTGCGCCGACCAGGCGGAGGTCGACCGCTACTGGAGCGCTCTCACCGGCGACGGCGGCCGGGAGGACCAGTGCGGCTGGGTCAAGGACCGGTTCGGGCTCTCCTGGCAGGTCATCCCGACCCGGCTGCCCGAGCTGCTCTCCGACCCCGACCCGGAGCGGGCCACCCGCGCGATGCAGGCCATGATGAGGATGCAGAAGCTCGACATCGCTGCGCTCGAGCGGGCGGCCGACGGCTGAGGGGTTTGCGCGGCCTGACAGCATCGGACGTATGCCGTATGACGTCGCCTCCGTCCGTGCCCAGGTCCCGGCCCTGCTCGAAGGGGCCGCCCACTTCGACGGCCCCGGCGGCACCCAGACGCCCGCAGTAGTGGCCCAGGCGGTCGCCGACACGCTGACCGCCGCGATCGCCAACCGCGGCACCGTCACCGTGGCGGAGCAGCGAGCCGAGGCCGTCGTGCACGACGCCCGCGCGGCGATGGGCGACTTGCTGCGCCTCGATCCGAGCGGCATCGTCTTCGGCCGGTCGGCGACGGAGCTGACCTTCCAGCTGGCCCGGACTCTGGCCACGGAGTGGGGGCCGGGCGACGAGGTCGTCGTCAGCCGCCTCGACCACGACGCCAACGTGCGCCCGTGGGTCATCGCCGCCGAGCAGGCCGGGGCGAGCGTGCGGTGGGTCGGGTTCGACCCGGCGACCGGTGAGCTCACCGCCGCCGACGTCGCTGCGGTGGTCGGGCCGCATACCCGGCTCGTCGCCCTCACCGCGGCGAGCAACCTCATCGGCACCCGCCCCGACCTCCCGGCCGTCGCCGACGTCGTGCACACCGCGGGGGCCCAGTTCTACGTCGACGGCGTGCACGCCACCGCCCACGTCGCCACGGACGTTCCGGCCTCCGGCGCCGACTTCTGGGTCTGCTCGCCCTACAAGTTCCTCGGTCCTCACCTCGGGGTGCTCGGCGCCCGGCCGGAGACCCTCGAACCCCTGCGCCCCGCCAAGCTACTGCCATCGAGCGACGCCGTACCTGAGCGGTTCGAGCTCGGCACGCTGCCCTACGAGCTGCTCGCCGGCACCACGGCGGCGGTCGAGTTCCTGGCCGGTCTCGACCGGGCCGCGACCGGCGACCGGAGGGCCCGCCTCGAGCAGTCGTACGCCGCGCTGGAGGCCCACGAGGACGAGCTGCTCGGCTGGCTGGAGCCACGGCTCCGAGCGTTGCCCGGGATCACCGTGCACAGCAACGCCGCCCGGCGAACGCCGACCCTACTCTTCACGATGGCCGGCCACGCACCGCAGGACGTACGGATCGCGTTGGCCGACAAGGGGATCAATGCGCCCGCCGGCCACTTCTACGCCTGGGAGACCAGCCACCACCTCGGGCTGGGATCGACCGGCGGCGTGCGGATCGGCCTCGCGCCCTACACCGACCACACCGATGTCGCGCGGCTCGTCGAGGCGCTCACCGAGGTGACGTCCGCCGGCGGGAACACATGACCGGACCCCCGTGGGCCTCGGTCGCGCAGCCGGGGTCGACCCGCATCCGACCGGCGCTCGCGGTCTCGGTCCTCGTGCTCGCGGTCTACAACGTGACTCGCACCCTCTACATCCCGGTGTCGTGGCACCTGGCCACCAGCCTCCTCGTGGCCGCGCTACTGGGCGGGGTTGCCTGGTGGGCCCGCCTGGACGCCACCGAGCTCGGTCTCCACAGCGACCACCACCCGTCGGGGGCGCGCTGGGGCTTCGGAGCACTCGCACTGGTGACCACGGTGGTCGCGGCGTTCGGCATCGTCACCTCGCGGCTCGGCACGTCGGAGGGCGCCCTCGACGACCCCCGGCTGAAGGGCCCGCTGTCCGGGCTTCTCTACGAGACGCTCGTCAACACCCCGTTCGGCACGGTGGTCCTCGAGGAGTTCGCCTTCCGCGGAGTGCTGCTCGCCCTCCTGCTGCGGCTGCTCTCGGCGCGGCGGGCGGTCCTCGTCTCCTCGGCGCTCTTCGGGTGCTGGCACATCATCCCGACCCTGACGACCGCCGCCGGCAACGGCGCCCTCGACGCCCTGCTCGGCCTGCCCGGGGGCCTGCTCCTCGTCGTCGTCGGCAACGTCCTCGTCACCGGCCTGGCTGGTGTCGTCTTCTGCGTGCTGCGGATCCGCTCGGGGAGCCTGCTCGCGCCCGCCCTCGCCCACCTCGCCACCAACGACGCGAGCTTTGTCGTCGGCTGGTTGAGCAACCACTGAACCGGTAACCGCTGAGCCGGCGGGCCTGGCCAACGCCTCGTCGGAGCAGGAGCATGAGGGCATGAGACTGGCCCAGGTGGCTCTCCACGCTCAGGATCTCGACCGCGCGGCTGCGTTCTACCGCGAACT
>JBDSYO010000434.1:0-5875 GCA_039925625.1 Lapillicoccus sp.
CCACCACGGCCGGCGCCCCCGGGCCCGCCGGCCGGACCGCATCGCCCTCCGGGGGCAAGCGGGTCCGACCCCTCTCAAAGCGTCAGCGCCCCCTGTGGATGCTGACCCCGGGCGGCATCCTGATGACGGTGGTCATCGTCATCCCGTTCCTTCTCGGGATCTGGATCTCGCTGACCGACCTCGACCAGTACTCCCTGCGCCGGTGGCTGAGCGCGCCGTTCATCGGGTTCAAGAACTACGTCGAGTCGCTGAGCAGCGGCCTTCCCGCCGCCATCTGGATCAGCCTGTCCTTCGCGCTGATCAGCACCATCGTCACCCTGCCCATCGGGGTCGCGGCGGCCATCGTCACCCAGAACAAGTACCGCGGTCGCGCCCTGATCCGCGCGATCTTCCTCATCCCCTACGTGCTGCCGTCGTTCGTCGTCGCCACCGTGTGGCGCACCATGCTGCAGCCCGACGGGATCGTCAACGTCCTGCTCAACAAGGTCGGGATCTCCGACCAGCTCTGGCTGAGCGGCCCGACCGCCTACTGGACCCTGATCCTCGTCGAGATCTGGGCCGCGTGGCCGTTCATCTACCTGCTGGCCCTCTCCGGGCTCCAGTCGGTCGACGGCGAGGTGCACGAGGCGTCCGCCCTCGACGGGGTGACCTGGTGGCCGAAGCTGCGCTACATCGTGCTGCCCTACCTCAAGGGCCCCCTGACGCTCGCCTTCCTGCTCGCGACGCTCAACCACATCAACAACTTCACGCTGCCGTTCGTCCTCTTCGGGGCACCCGCCCCGGACTCGGTCAACGTCATGCCGATGATCGTCTACGTCACGAGCTTCCAGAGCCTGCGGTTCGGGCTGTCCGCCGCGATGGCGATCGTCTCGCTGATCATCATCGCCATCCCGCTGTTCATCTACCTGCGGGCGGTCCGGCTCGACGTCCACGAAGAGGGAGCGAAGTAATGGCCACCGTCACCGCCCCGGGTGCCGCCGCGACGTCGGCGCGCCCCGCCAAGGGCCGCGCCGGCTCGGAGGAGGCCCACCGCCTCCTGCCCACGCCGCTGCTCGCCGTCATCACGACCCTCCTGTGCCTCATGGTGCTCATACCCGTGGCGTACATCCTGCTGGCGTCGCTCAACACCGACACCGGGGTGGCCTCGGGCGAGTTCTGGCCGAGCACGTTCTCCGCCGAGAGCTACAGCAAGATCTGGTCGACGGTGGGTCTCGGCAAGGCGCTCGTCAACAGCCTCGTCGTGGCCGGGGCGGTCGCCATCGCCTCCGCCCTGCTGGCGGTGCCGACCGCCTACGTGCTGGTGCGGTATGCGTTCTGGGGCCGGGTCGGCATCCTGCGGGGCCTGCTCGGGTTCCAGAGCATCCCCGGCACCCTGATGCTGCTGCCCGTCTTCGTTCTGTTCTCCTCCGCCGGCAACTACCTCGGCGTCACGGTGATCGGCACCCTCTGGGGCCTCTTCATCGCCTACCTCACGTTCGCGATGCCGTTCTCGACGTGGGTCATGGTCACCTACCTGCGGGGGCTGCCCAAGGAGCTGGAGGAGGCCGCCCGCATCGACGGGGCGTCCAACGTGCAGATCCTGGCGCGGGTCATCTTCCCGCTGAGCGGTCCGGCGATCGTGGTCTCCGGCATCTTCGCCGTCCTCCTGGGCTGGAACGACGTGCTGTTCGCGTCGGTCATGACCCGGCCCGATACACATACCGCAGCCGTCGCCCTGCAGACCTTCGGCGCCAGCATGGAGGGCGGGGCCGTCCCCATCTACTCACAGCTGATGGCGGCGGCCCTGGTGTGCGCCGCGCCCGTCGTCGTCCTCTACTTCGTCTTCCAGCGCTACCTGGTGGGCGGACTGACCGCAGGGAGCGTGAAGTAACGATGTGGACCCTGTCCGGATTCGTCGACGAGATCTCCGACGACCTCGATGAGCAGCTGGAGGTGGCCTCGCGGCTCGGCCTGCGCTACGCGGAGGTCCGCAGCGCGTGGGGGACCAACATCCTCGACCTCGACGATGCCCAGCTCGACACGATGCAGGCCTCGCTCGCCCGGCACGCCATGCAGGTGTCGAGCATCGGCTCGCCGATCGGCAAGATCTTCGTCGACGAGGACTTCGAGGCGCACCTCGTGCGGGTCAAGCGGGCGGCCGACGTCGCCCACCACCTCGACGCCCCCTACATCCGCATCTTCTCGTTCTTCATCCGTCCCGGGGAGAACCCGGACGACCACCGCGACGAGGTCCTGCGGCGGATGCGCGCGATCGCCGACGTCGCCGAGGCGGCCGACGTGATCCTGTTGCACGAGAACGAGAAGGAGATCTACGGCGACGTGCCACGGCGCTGCGTCGACATCATCGAGTCGGTGGGGTCGGGTCACCTGCGCGCCGCGTGGGACGCCGCCAACTTCGTGCAGGTGGGCGTGCGACGCCCCTTCGACGAGGGGTACGCGCTGCTGCGACCGCACCTGGAGTACATGCAGATCAAGGACGCCCGCTCGGCCGACGGCAGCGTGACGGTGGCCGGCGACGGTGACGGGCAGCTGCTCGAGACCGTCCAGGCCCTGCGCCAGGACGGCTTCGACGGCTTCTTCTCGATGGAGCCCCACCTCGCCGACGCCAACGCGTTCGGCGGCCACTCCGGCCCGGAGCTGTTCACCCGCGCGACCACCGCGTTCACCGACCTCCTCACCAGTGAAGGAATCCAGTACGCATGAGCACTACCACCCCCAGCAGCACGGCCCGGCCGCGGTTCGCCATCGTCGGCGCCGGCGTCATCGGCAAGCAGCACGGCCGGGTGATGAGCCAGCTGGAGGACCGCCTCGAGCTCGTGGCCGTCGTCGACGTCGCGCTCGACCGCGCGGAGGCTCTGGCCGCCGAGCGCGGCGGCCAGGCGTTCGCCTCCCTCAAGGAGGCTCTCGACGCGGTCGACGTCGACGTGGTGTCCGTCTGCACGCCGACCGGGCTCCACGGCGTCGTGGCCATCGAGGCCCTCGACGCCGGGAAGCACGTCGTCATCGAGAAGCCGGCCGAGGTGACGACCGAGAAGACCGACGAGATCATCGCCGCCCAACAGCGGGCGGGCACCCTTGTCACCGTCATCTCGCAGCACCGGTTCGACCCGGCCACGGAGGTCGTGCTCGACGCGATCCGCGACGGGCGGCTCGGCCGGGTGACGTCGGGCATCGCGGCCATCGACTGGTGGCGGTCCCAGAGCTACTACGACTCCGGCGACTGGCGCGGCACGTGGGAGCTCGACGGCGGCGGCGCGATGATGAACCAGGGCGTCCACACTGTCGACCTGCTCATCGCCGCCCTCGGCAAGCCGGTCGAGGTCTTTGCCTACACTGGCACCCTGGCGCACGACCGGGTCGAGACCGAGGACGTCGCCACCGCGGTCGTGAAGTTCGAGAGCGGCGCTCTCGGGATGGTCCACGCGACCACAGCGGCCTACCCGGGTCTGAGCGCCCGCCTGCAGATCCACGGCGACCACGGGTCGGTCGTCATCGACAACGACAACCTCGCCTTCATCCACCTCGCACCCGCCGACGCTCCTGCGGGCGCGGGTAACCCGCCCGACACCGACAACCAGGTCGACGCATACGCCTCGACCGCCGAGGCCTCCGCCGCTGCCGCCAACGACCCGGGCCAGCTCTCGGACGCGCACCGGCTGCAGTACCTCAACGTCCTCGGCGCGCTCGACGGCACGCAGGAGCTACGGGTCGACCTCGCGACGAACCGGCAGGCCATCGCCGTCATCACCGGGGCCTACGAGTCGGCCCGCACCGGACGGCCGGTGAGCCTGGCGTGACCGCGCCGCAGATCGCCGCCAACCCCATTCCCTACTGGAACCGCGACGGCAAGATCGACAAGTCGCCCGAGGTCTTCGCGCGGGCGTTCGCCGACTTCGCCGAGATCGGCTTCAGCGCGGTCAAGGCCGACGTCCCCGAGGGGATGAGCGTCGACGCGTACGCGGAGTGGATCGCCGGGTACGGGCTCAAGCCCGCCCTCAGCCTGTTCAGCTCGCCGTTCGACGAGACGGTCACCGCGGCCGACGAGGTCGAGCGGGCCAAGCGGTTCGCCGCCGACCAGGTCGCGCTCGGCCTCGACCGCACGATGGTGTCCTCGATGTCCGTGCCGGCCCGGATGGCCCAGCCCGCCGTCGGGACCGACTTCGACGCCGGCCGGCTCGCGCACGCCGTAGAGATGTGCGGCGAGGTCTGCCGTGCCCTCGCCACCGAGGGCCTGCGACCGCTGCACCACTCTCACGTGGGTGGCGTGTTCGAGACCGAGCCCGAGATCGTCGCCCTGCTCGACGGTCTGGGTGCCGACGTCATCGGCATCGGCCCCGACACCGGTCACCTGCGGTGGGCCGGCATCGAGCCGGGACCGTTCATCGCCCGGTATGCCGACCGGCTGGGCGGCATGCACCTCAAGGACTGCTTCCCCGACTTCCTCGACGGCGCTCCCGCCGGGCGGGGCAGGTCGTACCACGAGCTCTCCGCGACGCAACGGCTCTGGGCCGAGCCCGGTCAGGGGGTCGTCGACTTCGACGCCGTGCTGGCCGCGGTGCCGGAGGGGTACGACGGCGGTTTCATGATGGAGATCGACGTGCCCAGTGTGGCGACACCGTTGGAGTCGCACCGGATCGCCTTCGACTGGGCTCAGCGCACCCTCCTCAACCGCTGACGTCGGACCTGGTCGGCCGGTAACGTTCGGCCACGCTCGAGGCGGTGGAGGCGTGGAAGGACTTCAACGTCGCCATGGCCGGGGCCACGGCGGCCCTCGCCGGACTCGTCATCGTCGCGGCCAGCGTCAACATCTCCGACATCATCAAGGCGCCCGCGCTCACCGCCCGACTGGGAGCCGGCGTCGGCATCCTCGTGCTGGCGCTCGTCGTCTCGGCGTTGGGGCTCATGCCGGGCCTGACGCTGACGACGCTGGGTCTCGCCGTCCTCGCGGCCACCATCGTCGCAGGAGCCCTGCAGACGGTCGCGTCCCGGCGGATCCTCCAGGACCACGATCCTCAGAACGAGGGTCGCGCGACCAAGGCGGGCCTGGGATTCCTCCCGCTGCTGGCCTCATTGGCCGGTGGCGTGCTCCTCGTCGCCGGGAACGACGGCGGCCTCGTCTGGCTGGCGGCGGGAGCGATCCTGGCCATCATCGGCGGGCTGCTCGTCTCGTGGGTCGTGCTCGTCGAGGTGCTCCGCTAGCGCTCCGCAACCGGCCACGCGAACTCCGTGTGGACGCCTCGGGAGAAGAGCACAGAGTCCGGTGGGCGCCCGCTCACCCCTGGGGGCGCACTGACCTCCACGAGTGAGTCGTCAAGCGCCAACAGCTCGGCGTGCTGCAACGGCCACGTCTCGTGCCGGTTGGGCACGTAGAGCAGGCGTCCGAACGCCCGCGTGTGCAGGCCCCACCTCGCCGTGAGGAACTCGGCCAGGGCGTCGCCCTCGCCCAGGGGTTCTCCCGGCCGCACCACCACGGTGGTGGTCGCGCTGCGGGGGCCCGGCCAGCGGCGACGCGAGGTGTAGGTCAGGACACCGTCCTGCTCCGTCACCCGCATCCGCGCCCAGGTGTAGGGCAGGGCGAAGGCGGCGCGGGCGCCCAGGACCACGGCGAGCCGCGAAGCCTCGAGCGTGCGGAACACCACCCCCCGCCGCCCATGCCCGTCGACGGAGTAGAGCCGCACGTTGGTCTCGGCGAAGGTGCCGAGCCACGGGACGGCTGGTCCGGTGCCGATCCCCGCTCCCACCATTCGGAACGGGATGAGGCCGACCCACGTCGAGCCGTCGTGGACGTCGGGGCGGGTGCCACGCGGCAGGAGGGGCTGGACCGCATCAGGGGAGACGCGCCAGTGCAGGAAGGTCAGGTCGCGCCACTGCTGGG
>JBDSYO010000435.1:0-4786 GCA_039925625.1 Lapillicoccus sp.
GCCGCCGACCTCGCCGAGCCGGTGACTGCCATGGCCGCCGCCATCGAGGCGGCCGCCGCCGACACCACTCCCCTCACGGCCGAGGAGCGCCGCGCGAAGGCCGGCCTGCTCAACCGCCAGGTCACCCTGCGCTGAGCCGCGCCCTCACCCGCCGCACTGACCCAGGGGTGCGGTCACGACTACCGTGGCGCCCGTGACCACGCCCACCCCGCGCTACGGCTTCCTCGGCCCGGCGGGCACCTTCTGCCAGATGGCGCTGGCCGCCTGGCCCGGGTCGGCCGCCGGCGAGGCCGTGCCGTGCGACTCCGTGGTGGCGGCGCTCGACGCCCTGCGGGCCGGCCGCCTCGACGCCGCCATGGTGCCCATCGAGAACTCCGTGGAGGGCGGCGTCAGCGCGACGCTCGACGCCCTGTCCGTCGGCTGCGACGTCGTCATCATCGGCGAGGTCCTCGTGCCGGTGACCTTCGTCCTCGCTGTGCGCCCGGGCGTCCTCCTGAGCGACGTCCACGCGGTGGGCAGCCACCCGCACGGCTGGGCGCAGGTGCGTTCCTGGGTCCACGCCAACCTGCCCACCGCCGCCTACGTCTCGACCCTCTCGACCGCCGCGGCGGCCGCCGACCTCGCTCCCGACGCCGTCAGCCCGGTGACCTACCAGGCGGCGGTGTGCGCGCCCGTCGCCGCCCGGGCCTACGGGCTCGAGGTCCTGGCCGACGACATCGGCGACAGCCGTCACGCGGTGACGAGGTTCGCCCTCGTGGCCCGCCCCGGGCATACCCCGCCGGCGACCGGAGCCGACAAGACGACCCTCGTGCTCTACCAGCGCGACGACCACCCGGGCGGGCTGCTGGAGCTGCTCGAGCAGTTCGCTGCCCGGGGGGTGAACCTCACCCGGCTCGAGTCACGGCCCACCGGAGAGGCGATGGGGTCCTACTGCTTCTCCATCGACATCGAGGGCCACGTCGCCGACGCGCGCGTCGCCGAGACCCTGATGGGGCTCAAGCGGGTCTGCGAGACGGTGCGCTACCTGGGGTCCTACCCGCGGGCCGACCGGCAGGCCACGACCCCGGGCGTGGGCACGAGTGACGGGGAGTACGCCGCGGCCCGCGCGTGGCTGGACGGGCTCCTCGCCGACGGCTGAGACCAGGGTCACCCGCGCCGGGCGGAGCCACGGCCTCGGTGGACTTGTTAGGTGAGGCTTACCTGTGCTGTGATGAACCAGGCCCTTTACGTCAGGGCCGTGTCACCTAATTGACCGGCTGCCCATCCCTGGAGATCCCGTGCTCGTGAGCAACGCCCTCATCGGGCTCCGTGAAGGCCTCGAGGCCGCCCTCGTCGTCGTCATCCTGGCGGCGTTCCTCGTCAAGACCGACCGGCGCTGGGCGTTGCGGTACGTCTGGGCGGGCGTCGCGGTGGCGGTCGCGCTGTCGGTGGCCCTCGGGGCTGTCCTCACCTTCGGCACCCAGTCGCTCTCCTTCGAGCAGCAGGAGCTCATCGGTGGCGGGGCCTCGATCATCGCGGTCGGGTTCGTCACCGCCATGGTCTTCTGGATGCGCACCGCCGCCCGCACCATCTCGGGTGAGCTCAAGGGCCGGCTCGACAAGGCCCTCGACATCGGCCCGCTCGCAGTGGCGCTCGTCGGCTTCCTCGGCGTGGGCCGCGAGGGCCTCGAGACCGCGATCTTCTTCTACGCCACGACGCAGGCCGCGGGCCAGGGCAACACCCAGCCCCTCATCGGCTGGGCCATCGGCCTCGGTGCCGCCGTCCTGCTCGGCTTCGGCATTTACAAGGGCGCCGTGAAGATCAACCTCGCGACGTTCTTCCGCTACACCGGCATCCTGCTCGTCGTCGTGGCCGGCGGCATCCTCGCCTACGGGCTGCACGACCTCCAGGAGGCCGGTGTCCTCCCGGGCCTCAACGCGCTGGCGTTCGACGTCAGCCACGTCATCGCCCCCGACTCCTGGTACGGCGCACTGCTCAAGGGGATCTTCAACTTCAGCCCGCAGACGACGTGGCTGCAGGCGGTGGCCTGGCTGGCCTACGTCGGCACGGTGCTGACCCTCTTCCTGCGGCCGGTCGCCGTGCCCCCGCGCACGCCTGCGGCCCCGGCCGCCGAGCGGTCCGCCAGCCGCGTCTGACCCGGCAGGCGGCCAGCCGCCCGACCTCTGCTGCACCCACCCACCCTCGACGGAGACTCCGCCATGCCCTCGACCCGACCGACCCTTGGCCGCCTGGCCACGGCCGGCCTGTCCGCCCTCACCCTGCTCGCGCTCGCGGCGTGCAGCACCGGTGGCAGCGGTGCCGCGGGCTCAGGCGGTGCCGCCACGGCCGGCTCGTCCGGTCCGATCACGGTGAGCGCCACCGACACCGAGTGCACCCTGTCGGCCGCGACGGCCGCGGCCGGCACCCTGACCTTCGCGGTGTCCAACAAGGGCACCAAGGTCAACGAGTTCTACGTCTACGCCGCCGGCGACCGCATCGTCGGCGAGGTGGAGAACATCACCCCCGGCCTGAGCCGCGAGCTGAAGATCGAGGTCACCGAGCCGGGCACGCTGACCACGGCCTGCAAGCCGGGGATGGTGGGCGACGGCATCCGCGCGGCGTTCGCCGTCACCGGCACGGCCGCCCCCGGCAAGACCGACGAGAAGGTGGCCACAGCCATCTCGGCCTACACGACCTATGTGGGCCAGCAGGCCGACGCCCTCGTTGCTCAGACGGGCCAGTTCGTCGCCGCGGTCAAGGCGGGCGACGTCGCCACGGCCAAGGCGCTCTACCCCAAGGCCCGCCTGCCCTGGGAGCGCATCGAGCCCGTGGCGGCATCGTTCGGTGACCTCGACCCCAAGGTCGACGGCCGCGAGGACGTCGTCGCCGAGGGGATGGCCTTCACCGGCTACCACCGGCTGGAGAAGGACCTGTGGGTCGACGGCCTCCAGGCCGACAGCGGCGCGATGGCCGACCAGCTGCTCGCCGACGTGACGACGGTGGCGGCCGAGGCCAAGAAGGTGCAGCTCACCGGGCTCGCTATCGCCTCGGGCGCCAAGGCCCTGCTCGACGAGGTGGCCACCGGCAAGGTGACCGGCGAGGAGGAGCGCTACTCGCATACCGACCTCTGGGACTTCCAGGGCAACGTCGAGGGGTCCGCGGCCGCGCTCGACGCGCTGAAGCCGGTGATCCAGGCCCGCCAGCCCGAGCTGCAGACCGCACTCGACACGACCTACCAGGCGCTGTGGAGCGCACTCACGGCCCACCGCGGCGCCACGGGTGACTACGTCGCCTACACCGCGCTGACCCCCGACCAGGTCAAGGCCCTCTCGGTCGCGCTCGACGCGTTCTCCGAGCAGGTGGCCCGGGTGCCGGCGGTCGTCGCGACCCCATGAGCGCGCCGGTCGGGTCCCCTTCGCCCGGAGGCGTCAGCCGCCGCCGGCTCCTCGGTGCGTCGGCCGGGGCGGCGGTGGCCGGGGTCGCGGTCGGCGTCGGCAGCGCGTATGCCGCGACGCACGCCTCCGCCGCCGGGTCGCCCGCCGCCTCCGCAGCCCCGCCCTCCCTCGACGCCCCGGTCGAGTTCCTCGGTGCCCACCAGGCCGGCATCGTCACCCCGGCGCAGGACCGCATGCACTTCGTGGCCCTGGACGTCGTCACCACCGACCGGGCCGCGCTGGTCGACCTGCTGAAGCGCTGGACCCGCGCCGCCCAGCGGATGACCGCTGGAGCGGAGGCCGCTCCGGGTGGGGTGGCCGGGGGCGGTCCGTTCCAGGTGCCGACCGACACCGGCGAGGCCTACGGGCTGCCGGCGTCGGGGCTCACCGTCACCATCGGCTTCGGGCCGTCGCTGTTCGATGGCCGGTTCGGGCTGGCCGACCGGAAACCGGCACTCCTGCAAGAGCTTCCGGCGTTCCGCGGCGACCAGCTCGACCCCAGGCGGTCGGGTGGTGATCTCTGCATCCAGGCCTGCGCCAACGACCCGCAGGTGGCCGTCCACGCGGTGCGCAACCTCGTGCGGCTCGGCTTCGGCGTCGTTTCGGTGCGCTGGTCGCAGCTGGGCTTCGGGCGTACGTCCTCGACGAGCACGACGCAGGCCACGCCCCGCAACATGTTCGGGTTCAAGGACGGCACGGCCAACCTCAAGGCCGAGGAGACCGCGGCGGTCGACGAGCAGGTCTGGGTCGCTCCTGGCGACGTGACCGGTGGGGCCGCGTGGATGGCGGGCGGCACGTACCTCGTGGCGCGCCGGATCCGGATGCACATCGAGGTCTGGGACCGCTCCAACCTGCAGGACCAGGAGCAGACCATCGGGCGCACGAAGCTCGCGGGCGCACCGCTGGGGCGCGACAAGGAGTTCGACCCGGCCGACTTCGCGGCGAAGGGGGCCGACGGCGCGCCGGCCATCCCGGTCGACTCGCACGTAGCGCTGGCTGCCGCGGAGAACCCCGGCGGACCGATGCACGGCGTGCGGATGCTGCGTCGGGGGTACAACTTCACCGACGGCACCGACGGGGTCGGGCACCTCGACGCCGGGCTGTTCTTCGTGGCGTTCGTGCGCAACCCGCAGACCCAGTTCGTCGCCATGCAGAAGGTGCTGGCCGAGAAGGACCGCCTGGGCGAGTACATCGAGCACACCGGCTCGGCGATCTTCGCCTGCCCGCCCGGGGTCGCCGAGGGCGGCTACTGGGGGGCGTCGCTCTTCTCCTGAGCGGGCGCCGCCACCCGTACGACGAGGGCGCCCGGCAGCACGGTCGCCGTCATCGAGCGCACCGCGCCCACCGGGTCGCCGTCGAGCTGCATCTCCTGC
>JBDSYO010000436.1:0-2582 GCA_039925625.1 Lapillicoccus sp.
TCCAGCGCGTCGCGCCCAAGCCCAGCGCGTCCGGGGTGCCGTGGCGGGTCTCGAAGCACACGATCATGGACCTCGATGCCTGGCCGTACCCCAAGCAGCCGCTGGTCCCGCTCGCCGAGTCCGTGCACGAGCGGATGTCGGTCGAGATCTTCCGCGGCTGCACTCGTGGATGCCGCTTCTGTCAGGCCGGCATGATCACCCGTCCAGTTCGTGAGAGGTCCATCACCGGCATCGGTGAGATGGTCGAAAAGGGTTTGGCAGCAACGGGATTCGAAGAGGTTGGACTTCTGTCACTGTCCAGCGCCGACCACTCGGAGATCGCCGACATCACCAAGGGCCTGGCCGACCGCTACGAGGGCACCCAGACCGGGCTCTCGCTGCCGTCGACGCGGGTCGACGCGTTCAACATCGACCTCGCCAACGAGCTGACCCGCAACGGCCGGCGCTCCGGTCTGACGTTCGCTCCGGAGGGTGGGAGCGAGCGGATCCGCAAGGTCATCAACAAGATGGTGACCGAGGAGGACCTCATCAACACCGTCGCCGCGGCCTACGGCGCGGGGTGGCGGCAGGTCAAGCTCTACTTCATGTGCGGGCTCCCCACCGAGACCGACGAGGACGTCCTGCAGATCGCCGACCTCGCCAAGCGGGTCATCGAGACGGGCCGCCGGGTCTCCGGACGACGAGACATCCGGTGCACGGTGTCGATCGGCGGGTTCGTGCCCAAGCCGCATACGCCGTTCCAGTGGTGCAGCCAGCTCGGCGTCGAGGAGACCGACGCGCGCCTGGCCAAGCTGCGCGACGCGATCCGCGCCGACCGCCGGTATGCGTCGGCCATCGGGTTCCGCTACCACGACGGGCAGCCGGGGATGGTCGAGGGCCTGCTGTCGCGGGGGGACCGGCGCGTCGGCCGGGTCATCGAGGCGGTGTGGCGCGACGGCGGACGGTTCGACGGGTGGAGCGAGCACTTCTCCTACGAGCGCTGGATGCGATGTGTGGCCGAGGTGTTCGCGACGGAGACGGTCGACGTGGCGTGGTACACGACGCGGGAGCGCCAGCAGGCCGAGGTGCTCCCGTGGGACCACCTCGACTCCGGCCTCGACAAGGAGTGGCTCTGGGCGGACTGGCAGGAGGCCCTCGACGAGACCGAGGTCGACGACTGCCGGTGGACGCCGTGCTTCGACTGCGGCGTCTGCCCCCAGATGGGCACCGACATCGAGATCGGGCCGACGGGCAAGACCCTGCTGCCCCTCACGGTGCTGGGCTCCGGCCGCGAGGCCCTCAGCGCGACGACCTGACTGATTCGGGAGTACCGGGGGCGCGTTCGCGACCTCGGAGCTCCCGAACCGCGGTCACGACGGCGCGGCGGCGCGGAGCTTCTCGAGCAGCGGCTCGGCGGCCTCGCTGAGGAACCGGTCCTGCAGCTCGTCGCCGACCTGCACGAGGGCGATGTCGGTGAAGCCGGCCTCCCAGAACGGCTTCACGGTTTCGACGATGGCGTCGAGGTCGGGGCCGCAGGGGATCGAGTCGGCCACGTCCTCCTTGCGTACGAACTGCGACGCCGCGGCGAACCCGGCCGTCGTCGGCAGGTCGGCGTTGACCGACCAGCCGCCGGCGAACCAGCGGAACTGCTCGTGGGCGCGGTCGACCGCGGCGGCCGTGCTCGACGGGTCCCAGCTGACGGGGATCTGCCCGATCGCCCGGGCGCCGGAGCCGATCTCCTTCTGGCCCTCGACGGCGTTCCAGGCGTCGACGATCTCCTTCGACGGGTCCGTGGCGATGAGGTGGTCGGCGAGCGCGGCGAGAACGGACACCGCCTTCTCCCCGCCCGCGGCCACGGCGAGCTCGACCCCCTGCTCTGGAAGATCCCAGATGCGGGCCGAGTCGACCTCGAAGTAGTCCCCCCGGAAGGTGACGAGGTCACCGGTGTGCAGGGCACGGATGACCTGGATCGCCTCGGCCAGCATCGCCTGCCGGGTGTCGACGCCCGGCCAGCCGCCGCCGACGACGTGCTCGTTGAGGTTCTCGCCCGACCCCAGCCCGAGCGTGAACCGCCCGTCGGCCAGGATCTGCAGCGTCGCCGCCTTCTGGGCCACCACGGCCGGGTGGTATCGCATCGTCGGGCACGTCACGTAGGTCATCAGCTCGATCCGCTGCGTCACCTGGGCCACCGCGCCGAGCACCGTCCACGCATACGGCGCGTGGCCCTGCGCGGAGAGCCAGGGGAAGTAGTGGTCGCTGGACACCGCCAGGTCGAACCCCACGTCCTCCGCGGCCTGGGCGTAGCGCACGAGGTCCTTGGGGCCACTCTGCTCGGTCATGAGGGTGTAGCCGAATCGGGTCATGCGCGGGTCCTACCCGATGGGTCGGCCGTTGAACCACCGACCGGCCGGGTCCTCAGACCGGATGCCCCATGTGGGCCAGCGCCTGACGCAGCAGCACCCCGTGGCCGCCGCCCATCTCACCGTGCGTGGTGAGGGCGGCGGCCTCGTCGGGCGTCACCCAGGCGAGGTCGAGAGCGTCCTGCTGGGGCGAGCAGTCACCGAGCACGGGCACGACGTAGGCGAGGGACACCGCGTGCTGCC
>JBDSYO010000437.1:0-5097 GCA_039925625.1 Lapillicoccus sp.
GACATGAGAGTTCTTCGTGGGTCGGCCGACGCGGCAGAACGACGACATGCGCCGGATCAGTGCCTGGTGACCCTGATCGCCGTCCCCACCGCGGTCACCGGGACGTCGGCCAGAACATCACGTACCCCGGCTTCCGCGATACCACCGGCCTCATCGCGTCGACCGCCCTGATCGTCCTCGGAGCCGGGGTCCTCTACATCCGACGCCGACGCCGGCGGTGGCTGTGAGCCCAGCCGTCGCGTACTCGGTGATCGCCCCCGCGATGTGACGCCGGCCCGGTCGCGCTGCCTGATGGGTCAGGCGGAGACGCGTCCGGTTCCTGAGGTGTGGGGGACGGACTGCTCGACGACGGCGCGTACCCGGCTGAGCTGCGTCACCGAGACGAGCAACAGCACGAGGCACAGGGCTGAAAGCAGGAGGGCGGCTGCACCGGTGTGGAGCTGCTCGTCGAACACCGCCACACCAAGCACCACGGAGACCAACGGGTCAGCGGTGGCGGTGGCGGGCAGGCTGGCTGCGAGGGGTCCGGCCTGGAAGGCCATCTGGGCCAGGAAGAGACCTGAGGCTCCGGCGGCCAGGAGGGCGTACAGCTGCCAGCTCACCAGCAGGGACGACGCTCCGTGCGCGGTGACGATGCCCGTGCAGGTCTTGATCAGGGCCGCGGTACCGGCGTAGATGACCCCGACGGAGACCCCGAGGAGGGCCGCCGCCCGGCGTGAGCCCCACTTGCGTCGCGTGAACCGGCGAGAGACGGCAACGAGACTGACGACCACCCCGAGGGTGGCCACGCCCGCCAGGATGGCCGGCAGCCGGTCGGGCTGGTCGGCCTGGGCGGTCAGGACGCCCGAGACGAGGAGGAAGCCGGCGACAGAGAGCACCAGCACCAGCCCGAGGCCTAGCTCGCGGCGGCTGATCCGGGTTCGGGCGATCCAATGTGCGACGACGAGCGAGAAGAGGACCGAAACCACCAGGAGGAGCTGCACCACGGCGAGCGCACCTACGTGCAGGGCGACGACCTGCAGAGCGAGCCCACCCACGTCGGCCAGGATGCCGCCGAGCCACAACGGATGCCGGAGCGTCGCCAGCGCGAACCCCGCCAGGTCGCCGACCCGGAAATGCTCGAGATGGGGCATCTGACCGGCACTTCGGTGCTTCAGGGCCGTAGCGAGCGAGAAGAAGGCCGCCGACCCCAGGGAGAGCGCGACCACACCGAGCAGGCTCACGATCGGGACTCTCGCGCCTGAGTGGCGACGACGGCCCGACCGGTCCGATCTGTGCCGTGCTGCAGCTGGTATGCGCGTTCGTAGACCCGGTCGGTGGCGGCGAGCATCGCATCCCAAGCAACGTGACAGTCCGCGGTGCGGTTGTGAGCGGCGATCCGAAGGCGCAGTTTCGGGTTACGGGCCAGGCGGACCACGGCAGCCTCCATCTCGTGGTCGGACCCGCACAGCAGACCTTCCCGCTCGTGCCCGATGAACTCGCCGATGCCGCCTCGCTCCTTCGCGACGACCGGTAGGCCGGCACACCTGGCCTCGAGCGCGGCGATCCCGAACGACTCGAGGTCCGCCGGCGCGAGAAACACGTGGGACCGGCCAAGGAGGCTGCGGACGCCCGGCCGGTCCAACCGGCCCACCAGGTTGACCAGGTCCGACATACCGTGCCGAGCCAGATATCGCTCCATCGACGCTCGCAGGGGACCCTCGCCGGCGACGGTCAGCCGCAGTCGAGTCGGTTCTCCCGATCGGTCGAGGGTGGCCTGGGCCCTGCGGACCATGCGCAACAGCGCGAGCGGACGCTTACGTGCCGCCAGCCGCATCACCGCGACGAGGTGCAGCTCGCCCGGTACGTCAGGCGCACCGGACATGCGCCATCCATCCTGGTCGATCCCGTTGGACAGCAACGTGATCGGCGCATGCGACCGGAGATGTGGCCTGACGGGCGTGGCAGCGGCCTCACTGACCGCCGTCCAGGCAATGGGGAGGGAGGACCACCCCCCGAGCGCATCAGCGACCACGACCATGGGGGCGACACCGGCCCACATCGAGTGGACCGTGACCACGGTGGGCAGACCCTGTCTGGCGGCCGACCGGGCCATGAGGAAACTCAGGGGTGACCCCACGCCGAGGTGGGCGTGGACGGCGTCGACATCCAGAGTACGAAGGATGCGCAGCCCTTCCACGGACGCCAACGGGTGAAGGGCGTGGGGCCGACGGAACCCCATAGTGACCCGGTGAAGGGCACGACCTGGCGGGCCCGGCGTACTGGTGATCACGTGCACGTCGTGTCCTTGTCGGCGTTGCCGCTCAGCCAGATCAGCGACGTGCATCTCGATCCCGCCCAACCTGGGCAGATAGAAGTCGCTGACGTGCGCGATCCTCACCGCAACCCGGGAGGCCGAGGGCGGAGCATGACGGTTCTGCCCTGGTGTTCGATGCGCGCCATCATAGGTCGCGGATGCCGCAGCCGCCTCCGCACGTTGCGGGCGACCGGGGTGGCGGCCTGGACGTCACCGATCTCCGGAGGTCGGCCGACCCGCCGAAACATCTACCGCGTATGCGTTCCGGCGCTACCGTGGTGGGTCGTGGACAACGGTGTCCATGGGGGGACGAGGGCTGAGACAGGACCAGACATGGCACAGTTCATGGACGTACACACCAGCATGGTGGGAGTCACCCCGGAGCAGCTGAGAGCGGCCCATCAGGCGGACCTCGACCTCCAGGGTGAGGAGGGCGTCGACTTCCAGCACGCGTGGGCAGATCCCCTGACCGGTCACGTGTTCTGCCTCTCCGAGGCACCGAGTGCCGAGGCTGTACAACGGGTGCACGAAAGGGCCGGCCACCTCGCGTACGAGGTGCACGAGATCACCGTCTCGGCCTGACCGCTCGCCGTCGCCGGCGGGAGGTCGATGCCGATGGATGTCCTGCTGCGGCGGGGCCTGTTGGCCATGGAGTCCCTGCTGCCCGGGTTGGAGCGAGAGCTCCTCGAGGTGGGCGGCATCCGGATCAACACGGGCTCGATGCCGTGGCTCGGAGAGTACGGCTGGCTGCCCTGGGGCGACTTATCTCGCTCACCCGGCCCTGCCTCGAGCACGTCGTCAGAGGGCGGGTGGCCGCCCTTCCGCGGATCCGTCTCCTCACCCACGTCATGGTCGCCGGACTGCGCCGCGACCAGGGGCCGTGCCGCTGAACTGGAAGGTCGCGAGCGGACGCTGGACCGTCGTGGTAATGAACGCCGACGGACGTCCCGGCGTCGACACGGTCGTCACGCCCAGCGTGCGCAGCGACGCGCTCGGGCCGCCCGCGCTGACCCTTCTGGGCGGCGGGCTGGCGCTCACCCTGCTGGCCGTTCTCGCCCTGGTGCTGGCCGTCCGAGGCGGACGGGCAGAGTCGACATCCCCCGGCTCTGGGACGAGCCCGCGTGCCGAAGCCGTCCTCAGTCGATAACCGTCCGATACCCAGGCGGCGCCGTCGGCGCCGTCGGCTCGCACGACGGGCACGCGGGGGTTGCGCGTCTTCGCGTCAGGACCGGTGCTCGACGGTGTTGAAGTAGCGGGCGCGGCGACGTTGAAGGTGGTGGATGGCGCGGGCGCGCCGACCGCGTCGGGTCCCCCCGAGTGCTACCGCCGGCGGACTGGCGAGGTATGCGTTGCGGTAGAAGAGGCGTTTTCCGACCTCGATCAGGGCGAGGTAGCCCAGGGCCATCCCGGCCAGGGCTGCGTAGAAGCCGGCGGGGAGGGGCTGGAACCCCAGGACGGCGGCCAGTGGTGTGGCCGGGAGAACGGCGCCGACGAGGACGACGGCCAGCGTGGCCGAGGTCAGGGGGATGCTGGGGTGGCTGCGGAAGAACGGGATCTGACGGGTACGGATGGCGAAGATCACCAGGGTCTGTGTGGCCAGGGACTCCACGAACCAGCCGGTCCGGAACTGGGCCGGACCGGAGTGAAAGACCCAGAGCATGACGGCGAAGGTGACGAAGTCGAAGACCGAGCTGAGCGGTCCGAAGCAGAGCATGAAGCGCCTGATGAACCCGATGTCCCAGTGCGACGGGCGTCGCAGCTGTTCCTCGTCGACGTTGTCGGTGGGGATGGCGAGCTGGCTGGCGTCGTAAGCAGGTTGTTCAGCAGGATCTGCGACGGCAGCATCGGCAGGAACGACAGGAAGAGCGACGCCCCGGCGGCCGAGAACATGTTCCCGAAGTTGCTCGAGGTGCCCATCAACACGTACTTGATCGTGTTGGCGAAGATCCGCCGTCCTTCCGACACCCCGTCGGCGAGGACGTCGAGGTCCTTCTCGAGCAGGATCACGTCGGCGGCGTCCTTGGCCACGTCCGTCGCGGAGTCGACCGAGATGCCGACATCCGCGGCGTGCAGGGCCAGGGCGTCGTTGACACCGTCGCCGAGGAAGGCCACGGCGCGGCCGGTCTGTCGCTGGGCGTGGACGATGCGGGCCTTGTGCTCCGGGCTGACCCGCGCGAACACCGTGGTGGTGTGGATGGCGGCGGTCAGCTGGGCGTCCGTCAGAGCCTCGACGTCGGTCCCGGTCAGGGTGCCGCCGGAAGCCAGCCCGAGGTCGCGGCAGACCTTCGCAGCGACGGCGGGGTTGTCTCCGGTGACGACCTTGACCGAGATCCCGAGGCCGGCCAGTCGCCGCAAGGCCTGCGCCGCGTCCTGCTTGGGGGGGTCGCGGAAGACCAGCAGCCCGATCAGCTGTAGACCACGTTCGTCCTCAGGGGTCGGCTGCCCGGCGTGGGGCGCGGCTCGGGTGGCCACCGCGACGACGCGGTTCCCGGCGGCAAACTCGGAGGCGAGCGCGCTACGGCAGGCGGCGGGCACGCCGAGGCACCGGTCCAGGACCGTCTCCGGGGCGCCTTTGGTCACCAGGGTGAGCGTGCCGTCTCGCCGGACGATGACGGACACCATGCGGCGTTCGTGGTCGAACGGCAGGACCCCCGTCCGGGTGTAGCCGGTGAGAGCCGACCGTTGGGCTGCAGCGTCGGCGCATCCCCACAGGGCGCGGTCGAGGGGGTTGCTTGAGATCTCCCCCTCCCCGGCACTGCTCTCGGTGGCGAGCAGCCCCCACCGCAGGACGTCGGACCCAG
>JBDSYO010000438.1:0-3317 GCA_039925625.1 Lapillicoccus sp.
GAGGACCGGGCCGCCTCCGGGTAGTCCGCCGGAGCGAGCTCGGCGTAGTAGTGGACGGCGTCGACGAGGTCGCCGGCGTCCTGCGAGCCGTCGTCCCGGTCCTCCGCGAACGGGACCGCCGCCTCGAAGTGCGTGACGGTCCCCTCGTAGTCACCCTCGTTGAAGGCGCCGATGCCGGTCCGCACCTCCTCGCACGCCTCGCTGTCGACGACGGGGACTGCGGTGTCATCGGGAGCAGTCGTGGCGCTCGGCGGGTCGTCGCTCTCCTGCCGCTCGACGCCACCGCCACCCCCGCTGCAGCCTCCCGTGAGCGCGACCACGGCGGCGGTCGCGGTCGCCACCACGAAGGTCCTCATCTGCTCGGCGCCTCAGCCCTCGAAGGGCTCCGGCTCCGGCTCACGGGTGATGTGCATGGCGGCCTCCTCGGCCGAGGCGCCGGCGCCGTCGATGCCGACGTCCGTCGCCACTTCGTCCTGGTCGACGTCCTCCCCGGTGCCCTGGTCGGGCGCGACGAGGCGGCCGGCGCGGGCGCCGGAGTCACTGACGAAGTCGTCCTCGGCCGGGATGGCGTCGGGGTCGTCGCCGCCGAGCATCTCCGGCTCGTCGAGCCCCGACTCGTTGTCGGGGGCGCCGTAGGCGGTGTCGGGGTCGGGGAGCTCCTGGCGGATCCGCTGCTCGATGGTCTCGTCCTGCGACTGCTCCCAGGCGGTGGTGCCCCAGGCGAGCGAGCCGCGGGCGCGGTCCGCGGGGGAGAAGCCGGTGTCGAGCACGTCGTCGACGTCGGGGTCCTCGAGGGTGTCGCCGGACTGCAGCTGGTCCTCCCCGGCTTCGCCGTGGGCCCAGTCGTCCACCGAGAAGCTGCCGGTGTCGGTGTTGATCTCCTCGCCGCTGTAGCTCTCGTCGCTCATGCCGCCACTCTGCCAGAGGCCGGGATGCCCCTTCGCGCCGCCCGCTCGCGGGCGCCCAACCACCAGCCAGGGCGCCCCGAACCGGTGGACGTGAGCAGATGGACGAGTCGGCCTCAGACGCCGAGGCTGAGCTTCTCGGCGGCGGCGAGCGCCACGCACGTCGCGACCCCCGCCATGGCCGTCTCCACCTCGGCGAGCACGGGGAACGACGGGGCCAGCCGGATGTTGCGGTCGCGCGGGTCGCGGCCGTAGGGGAACGACGCCCCGGCCGGGGTGAGGGCGATGCCGGCCTCCTTGGCCAGCTGCACGACGCGCGACGCCGTGCCGTCGAGCACGTCGAGGCTGACGAAGTAGCCCCCCGTGGGCTTGGTCCACGCGGCCACGCCGAGCCCGCCCAGCGCCGAGGTGAGGGCCGTGTCGACCGCGGCGAACTTCGGCGCGAGGATCTCGCGGTGTCGGCGCATGTGGTCGCGCACGCCCTGCGGGGAGCCGAAGAACTCGACGTGGCGCAGGTGGTTGACCTTGTCGGGTCCGATCGACCCGAGGGCCAGGTGCCGCAGGAACCACGTCTTGTTCGCGACCGAGGCGGCGAGCACGGCCACTCCCGCACCGGCATACGTGATCTTCGACGTCGAGGCGAACATGATCGGGCGGTTCGGGTGACCGGACGCCGCCGCGAGGGTGAGCACATCGGCGCTCTTGGCCTCGTCCTCGGTGAGGTGATGGAAGGCGTACGCGTTGTCCCAGAAGATGCGGAAGTCCGGAGCGGCGGTCGGCATCGACACGAGCTGCGCAGCCACCTCCTGCGAGACCACGGCGCCGGTGGGGTTGGCGTAGGTGGGGACCACCCACATGCCCTTGACGCTGGGGTCGTCGCGCACGAGCGCCGCGACCGCGTCGGCGTCGGGGCCGTCGATGGTCATCGGCACCGTGAGCATCTCGATGCCGAAGTCCTGGAGCATCGTGAAGTGCCGGTCGTAGCCGGGGGCGGGGCAGACGAACTTCAGCGGCTCCTCCTGCGCCCACGGGCGGGGCGAGTCCGGGCCGCCGTGCAGGAGCAGGTGCACGAGCGTCTCCCACATCATGGTCAGGCTCGAGTTGCCACCGGCGACGACCTGGTCCGGCTCCACCCACAACAGCTCGGCGAACAGCTCGCGCAGCTCCGGGAGACCGTCGAGGCCGCCATAGTTGCGAACATCCGCGCCCGAACGGTCCGTGGTCGTGGTCGGCAGGTGCAGGAGCGCGTCCGAGAGGTCGAGCTGGGCCGCCGACGGCTTGCCGCGGGTGAGGTCGAGGCGCAGGGCGCGGGCCTTGAGCGCGGTGTACTCCTGCTGGCGCTCGGCGTGGAAGGCGGCCAGCTGCTCACCCGAGAGGTCGGCGAGCGGCGTGTGGTGGACGGACGGCACGGCGGGCGACAGGCTCACGGCGGCCATCCTCCCACCGGGCGGTGGGTGCCCGGTGGCGCGGGTCAGCCCGTCTCGCGGGTTCGCGTCGGGGGAGCGCGGTCCCGTATGCTGTCTCCTCGGTGGTCGTCAGCCGCCATGCTCCGGCATGCCTGCCGTCCGGCCGCCTGCGGACCGTCTCTGGGTGGCTCTGGCTGTCCAGACCGTCCGCGTAGGGCAGTGGCTCAATTGGTAGAGCACCGGTCTCCAAAACCGGCGGTTGGGGGTTCGAGTCCCTCCTGCCCTGCGGAACGCCCCCATCAGCAGCACCGACGCACGAGCAGGAAGGAGAGCGGGATGGTCACCGACGCCAGTGCAGGCTCCCGCGACTCCGGACGGGCCACCCGCCCGCGCGCCCCGGGGGGCAACCCCATCGCCCGGCTGATCGCGTCGCTGCGCCTGTTCGTCAGCCAGATCATCGACGAGCTGCGCAAGGTCGTGCGGCCCACCGGCAAGGAGCTGGCGAACTACACGTTCGTCGTCATCGTCTTCGTCCTCGTCATCATGGGGATCGTGGCGGCCCTCGACTTCGTGTTCCACCGGCTCGTCCTCCTCGCCTTGGCGGGCTGACGGCACCACCGCGACCGCATCACGGCATGACCATCGAGCGGGCCCACCGAGCCTCCTAGGCACCACGGGTCGCTCGTTCACCTGAAGGAAGCAGGCATCAGCGTGTCCGACGACACCACGACGCAGACGCACGACAGCACTGACGCGACCGACGCGGCCGACGGCCTCGCCGAGGAGCCGCTGGAGACCTACGCCGGCCTGCCCGGCACGGCGGAGACGGTGCACACCATCGACCCCGACGCGCCCGGTCACATCGAGAGCCACAGCGAGAGCCACCTCGACGACGCGACCGGCGAGGTCACCGGCGACGGCGCCTTCGCCGACGCCCCGGTGGACCCCGTCGAGGAATACAAGCGGCAGCTGCGCATGAAGGACGGCGACTGGTACGTCGTGCACT
>JBDSYO010000439.1:0-4185 GCA_039925625.1 Lapillicoccus sp.
AGTACCGGCTGATCGAGCGCTACCGGGCCCGGCACGGCCTGTCGCTCTCTGACGCGCGGGTGCTCCAGGTCGACCTCGCCTACCACGACATCAACCGCCGCCGCGGGCTGTTCTACCTGCTTCAGCGGCGCGGGCTGGCGGCGCGTGTCTGCACCGACATCGAGACCTTTCACGCCAAGGTGCGCCCGCCCCAGACCACGCGGGCCAAGCTGCGGGGCGACTTCATCCGGGCCGCGCAGGCGCACCGCCGCGACTTCACGGTCGACTGGGTGCATCTGAAGCTCAACGACCAGGCACAGCGCACGGTGCTCTGCAAGGACCCCTTCGCCTCGGTCGACTCCCGGGTCGCGCGGCTCATCGACAGCATGTAGGCCAGCGGGTCGGCACAGACCATCGGGTTACAGTGGCGCGTCCCTCCTGAGCCGTCGCCGGCCCTCACCGAAGGTTCCTTTTCGTGCGCCCTCCCCGCTCGGCTGCCGCCGCCGCCCTGCTCGCCCTGCTGCTCGTTCCCGCGCTCGCGGCGTGCTCGTCCGACTCCGGGGCCTCCGGCGGAGCCACGACGGCGCAGCCGACGCCGACCGGGGCGACGAACCCGGTGCACCCGCCGGCCAACTCCGCGGCCGACCTCGCCGTGCTCGACGGCATCACGGTGGCCGGTGACGATCCCGCGGTGACACCGAAGGTGACCTTCGGGAAGCTGCCGGTCGAGGTGAGCGCGACGACGGTGAAGACCCTCAAGGAGGGCACCGGAGACGCGAGCAGCGACGGCAGCAAGGTCACGGTGCGGCAGGCGCTCTTCCTGGGTAAGGACGGCAAGCAGCTTGACAGCAACTTCGAGAGCAAGGACACCGCCTCGTTCCTGCTGTCGCCCACCGGGAACACGATCCCGGGCCTCATCACGGCGCTCACGGGCGTCAAGGCCGGCTCCCGCATCCTCTACGCCATCCCGCCCGGTGACGCGTTCGGCACCGGCGGCCGTACCGAGGCGGGCATCTCCGGCAGCGATGACCTGGTGGTCGTCGCCGACATCGTGTCCGTCAACCGGCCGCTGTCGCAGGCCACGGGCACCGAGGTCCCGCCCGTGGCGGGGCTGCCGACGGTGACGTTCGACGCGACCAACGGCCCGACCATCACCGTGCCCAAGACGGCCGCACCCACGACCCTGGTCAGCCAGAACCTCATCGACGGCGCCGGGCCCGTCGTGGCGAGCGGCCAGACCATCACCGTGCACTACACGGGGGCGCTCTGGACCGACGGCACCGTCTTCGACTCCTCGTGGCCGCGCAAGGCGCCCGCGAACTTCGTCATCGGCCAGGGCCAGGTCATCCCCGGTTGGGACAAGAGCCTGGTCGGCAAGAAGGTCGGGTCGCGGGTCCTGCTCGTGGTGCCGCCCGCCGACGGGTACGGCGCCCAGGCCAACGGCAAGATCCCGGCCAACTCGACGCTCGTCTTCGTCATCGACATCCTCGACGCCGGCTGACCCCGACCTGTCGTGCCCGCCGACCAGCCGACCATCCTCGCCACCTCCGGGGGCTGGGTCCACGGCCGGCGGACCCGCTTCGAGGTGGGGCCGCTCACCGAGCACGCCGTGGCGCTGGCCGGGGTCACCGGGCGGCGGCCCCGGGTCTGCTTCGTGGCGACGGCGAGCGGTGACAGCGCCGAGGTCGTCCAGTCGTTCTACGACGCCGCCCGGTATGCGGGGTACGAGGGCTCGCACCTGGCCCTGTTCCCCATGCCCAACGTCGACGACGTGACCGCGCACCTGCTCGAGCAGGACGTCGTCTGGGTGTGGGGCGGAAGCGTGGCCGGCCTGCTCGCGATGTGGCGGCTGCACGGCGTCGACACCGCCATGCGCGCCGCCTGGGAGACAGGGGTCGTTCTGACGGGCGTGTCGGCGGGGTCCATCTGCTGGCACACCGGCGGTACGACCGACTCGTTCGGGCCCGACCTGCGCGCGGTCACCGACGGCTTGGGGCTGCTGCCGTTCTCGAACGGGGTCCACTACGACTCCGAGCCCAGCCGGCGGCCCACCTACCATCGGATGGTCGGGGACGGCACGCTCTCGGCGGGTTACGCGACCGACGACGGGGTGGGGCTCCTCTACCGCGGCACGACCTTCGTGGAGGCGCTGACCGAGATCCCCGGCGCCGGCGCATACCGGGTCGACCCTCGCCCCGGCGGGGGCGCGGTCGAGACCCGCCTGGACGCCCGGCTGCTGCGCTGACCGGCCCACTCGGGTATCCCCTTCGGTATCTCTCGGGAGGCATACGGCAGACTGGAATCATGGCTCTCGACCCCCAGCGCACCAAGCCCGAGCTCGACTTCCCCGGCGACGCACCGCCCTCGGACCTCGTCGTCGAGGACCTCATCGACGGCACCGGCGACGAGGCGACGGCCGGGTCCACCGTGAGCGCGCACTACGCCGGGTGGGCGTTCTCGACCGGCGAGGAGTTCGACGCCTCCTGGAACCGCGGCGCCCCGCTCGACTTCCCCCTCGGCGCCGGCCGCGTCATCCAGGGCTGGGACCAAGGCATTGCGGGTATGCGGGTGGGCGGCCGACGGAAGCTGACGATCCCGCCGCACCTGGGCTACGGCGACCGTGGAGCAGGTGGCGCCATCAAGGGCGGCGAGACCCTCATCTTCGTCGTCGACCTCGTCGACGTCCGCTGATCCCTCGCTGACGGCCGCCCTCTCGCGCCAAAGGTCACCTTTGGCGCATACGCAAGGTCGAGTGGTCACCTTGTGCTCTCGACGGGGGTGCGAAACCGCCAATGGTGACCTTTGGCCACTCGGGTATGCGCGAAAGGTGACCTTTTGGCGGGGTAGCGGCCGGAAATTTTCCCAAAGCCTGACCCGCACCCGTGACATTTGTCAGGGGTGGCGATGGGGGGCCTCGGGGTCGAATGGCACGTCACTGAGCTGGCTGCCAGACGTCGGGGGGCGCGCGGCCCGCTCCATCTCTCTCGTTGGAGGACCTGTGCCTTTCCCCACCCGCTCGGCTGCGGCCGCGCTCGGTGCCGTCGCCCTGGCCTGCGCCATGACCGCCGCCACCACCGGTTCTGCCGAAGCCGCACCCGGCAACGGCAAGAACGCCCTACCCGACAGCGTCCCCCTGTGGGCGCAGGCGGCCCACAAGGTCGGCGCGTCGAACAAGAACACCGTCATCGACTTCCGGGTTTACCTCGACAACAAGGGGGGTGACGCGGCGGCGGCCTACGCCACGGCGGTCTCCACCCCGGGCAACGCCCTCCACGGGAAGTTCCTCACCCCCGCGCAGTACGCCGAGAAGTTCTCCCCGAGCCAGTCCGACGTCGCCAGCCTGTCGACGTGGCTGGCTTCGCAGGGGCTGCAGGTCGGCTACGTGCCCGACAACCGCAAGTACGTCGAGGCCTCCGGCACGGTGGCCCAGGCGGCGGCCGCGTTCGGCACCTCGTTCTCCGACTACACCGTGCAGGGCCAGAAGCTGCGCGGTAACGACACACCGCTGCTGGTCCCCAGCACCCTGTCCCACGTCGAGGGCGTCATCGGCCTTGACGAGACGATGATGCTGGCCCGTCCGCACGCCACGTACCAGCCGCCGGCCGGGTTCCGGGTCGGCACGCCCTGCTCCGCCTTCTGGAGCGAGAAGATCGTGCCGGGCGCCGTCTATCCCGACGGTGGCACCGTGACGCCCGCCCCGGACGGGACCGCGCTCCCCACCAACCCCAGCGCCTACGCGCCGTGCGGGTATGCCGGGGCGCAGCTCCAGGGGGCGTACGGCGTCAAGAGCGCGATCGACGCCGGCAACGACGGCACCGGGGTCACCGTGGCCGTCATCGACGCGTTCGCGTCACCCACGGCAGCCGCCGACCTGGCCCAGTACTCCAAGGACCACGGGCTCCCCGCGCCCAAGCTCACCGAGCAGGTCGCCCCGGGCATCTACAACCACCCCACGACGAAAAGGTTCGACCCGTCCGGGTGGGCGGGTGAGGAGCAGCTCGACCTCGAGGCCGTCCACACCATGGCTCCCGGGGCCGACATCCTCTACGTCGGAGCCGCCAACAACGGCCAGCCGCTGGACGCCGCCCTGAACAGCGTGGTCGTCCACCACAGCGCCGACATCGTCACGAACTCCTACGGCTACGGCGGCGAGGCCCTGCAGTACGGGATCATCAAGCCGCAGGTCGACATCCAGATCCAGGCCGC
>JBDSYO010000440.1:0-7392 GCA_039925625.1 Lapillicoccus sp.
TGCGCAACCACGACGAGCTCGACCTCAGCCGGCTGACGACGGAGCAGCGGGCCGACGTCTACGCCGAGTTCGCTCCCGACCCGAGAGCGCAGGAGTTCAACCGGGGGATCCGCCGGCGGCTCGCGCCGATGTTCGGCGGCGACCTCCCGCGCATGAAGATGGCCTACTCGCTGCAGTTCTCACTGCCCGGCACCCCGATGATCCGCTACGGCGAGGAGATCGCGATGGCCGACATGCTGTCGCTTCCCGGTCGTGACGCGATGCGCACGGTGATGCAGTGGGAGCCCGGCCCACGGGTCGGCTTCTCGTCCGCGGAGCCGACCGCCTTCCGGCACCCGGTATGCGTACGGGGGGTCGGGGGCCGCCCACGCACCAGCGTCATCGAGCAACAGCGCGACCACACCTCGTTGCTGCGGTGGTTCGCCGAGATGGTGCGCACCCTGCGCGAGTGCCCCGAGGTGGGCGCCGGCACCCTGAAGGTGCTCGACCAGGAGCTGCCCCCGTCGGTGCTGGTCCACCGGCTCGACGCCCCAGAAGGCACGCTGCTGGTGCTGCACAACCTCGACGACGTCCCGGTGACCGTCGACGTGGGGCGGCAGAAGGACGTCGCCGGGCCGGTACCGCGGGAGGTCTTCGCGGACGCGACCTATGCGGCTCCGACCACGAGCCTCACCGGGCTCACCCTGAACCCCTACGGGTACCGCTGGATCCGGTTGCGTCGCGGCTGGACCACCTGAGCCCTCCGACGTTCGAGCGCCCGACGTTGCGGCGCGCCACTCGACGTCGAATCGGTTTGCGGTCACACTGCGTGCGGAACCGGATCGCACGGGAAGGGCGGCGGGTCGATGGACAACATCGAGAAGACGGACTGGAGTACGACCTCGTCCTACCCGCCGATCGCGGAGTATGCGTTCCTCTCCGACTGCGAGGTCACCGCGCTGGTGGCACCGAGCGGCAACGTCGAGTGGATGTGCCTCCCGCGGATGGACGGGCCGAGCGTCTTCGGGGCGATCCTCGACCGCGACGCCGGAGGGTTCCGGTTCGGTCCCGCCGACGCCCGGGTGCCCGCCGCCCGGCGTTACCTCCCCGGGACGATGATCCTGGAGACGAGCTGGGGCACCCCGACGGGCTGGGTCATCATCCGCGACTGCCTCCTCATCGGGCCCTGGCACCACGAGACCAACCGTTCCAACAGCCACCGTCGCGCACCCACCGACTACGACTGCGACCACGTCCTGCTGCGCGAGGTGCGGTGCGTCAACGGCGACGTGCAGATGTCGCTCGACTGCAGCCCCATGTTCGACTACGGCCGCGAGCCCGCGCAGTGGACCTACAACGGCGACGGCTACCACGACGCCGTGACCGAACCGAGCGAGCACGGTCCGCGGCTACGGCTGACCACCGACATGAGGCTGGGGTTCGAGGGGAACCGTGCCACCGCGCGGACGCTGATGCGGGAAGGGGAGACCCACTTCGTCGCCCTCTCGTGGTCGGAGCATGAGCCGCCGAAGAGCACTGAGGAGGCCCACGACCGCATGGTGTGGACCGCCCACCACTGGCAGCACTGGCTGGCGCGGGGCCGGTTCCCCGACCACCCGTGGCGGATCCACCTCGAGCGGAGCGCGCTGACGCTCAAGGGCCTGACCTTCGCCCCGACCGGGGCGCTGGTCGCCGCCGCCACGACCTCCTTGCCGGAAACGCCTGGGGGAGAGCGCAACTGGGACTACCGCTACACCTGGATCCGCGACTCCACCCTGACCCTGTGGGCCATGGCCCGGCTCGGCTTCGACTGGGAGGCCGACGACTTCTTCTCGTTCATCGCCGACGTCGCGAGCATCGGCGACGACATCCAGATCATGTACGGCATCGGCGGGGAGCGGGAGCTCAAGGAGGAGGTCCTCGACCACCTGGAGGGCTACGAGGGGTCGCGCCCCGTCCGCGTGGGCAACGGCGCGTTCGACCAGAAGCAGCACGACGTCTGGGGCGCGATCCTTGACTCAGTCTGGGTGCACAAGGGGTCGCGCGACCGCGTCGACGACCGGCTCTGGACCATCCTCGCGCGCTTCGTCGACGCGGCCATCAAGAACTGGTCCGAGCCCGACCGGGGCATCTGGGAGGTGCGGGGGGAGCCCCAGCACTTCACCTCGTCCAAGGTGATGTGCTGGGTCGCCGCCGACCGGGGCGCCAAGCTCGCCCGGGTCCGCGCCCACCACGAGCGGGCCCGGGAGTGGCAACGGGCCGCCGACGAGATGAAGGCCGACATCCTCGAGCACGGGGTCGACGAGCGCGGGGTGTTCACCCAGCACTACGGCGGCCCGGCCCTCGACGCCTCCACCCTGCTCATCCCGCTGGTGGGCTTCCTGCCCCTCGACGACGAGCGGATCCGCAACACCGTGCACGCCATCGCCGACGAGCTCACCGAGGACGGGCTCGTCCTGCGCTACCGCGTGGAGCACACCGATGACGGGCTGGAGGGGGAGGAGGGCACCTTCACCATCTGCTCGTTCTGGCTCGTCTCGGCATACGCGCTGATCGGTGAGGTCGACCAGGCCCGCCGGCTGTGCGAGAAGCTGTTCTCCATGGCCAGTCCGCTGGGCCTCTACGCCGAGGAGATCGACGCCGCGAGCGGGCGCCACCTCGGCAACTTCCCGCAGGCCTTCACCCACCTCGGCCTCATCAACGCCGTGCTGCACATCATGGCCGCCGACGGGACCGACCCGACGCGCTGACCTCAGCGTGCCGCCGTCAGGATCCGTGTATAGCGTGGGCTGACGAGGTCGCGGAGCGGGACGACGACCTGCCGAGCGACCCGGTCGCAGCATCACGGAGGTCCATCAGGCTCATGGCCATCATCAAGGCTGCACCGGTCGACGACGTCGACGAGGACCGGCTCCAGGTCACCCCGCAGAAGGAGGTGGCGGCCGGCGTCCCCGCCGTCGCGGTGAGCGTGGACCGGGCCGTCCGGTCCATGGGCTTCGGCCGTGCCGCGCGCACCCTGCTCAAGCTCAACCAGGTCGACGGGTTCGACTGCCAAGGCTGCGCGTGGCCCGACCCCGACCCGGAGCACCGGCATACCGCGGAGTTCTGCGAGAACGGCGCCAAGGCCGTCGCCGAGGAGGGCACCCAGCTGCGCGTCGGGCCGGAGTTCTTCGCCGCCCACTCGCTGCAGGAGCTCGAGGGGCACACGGACTACTGGCTCGGCAAGCAGGGCCGGATCACCCGTCCCATGGTCCGGCGCGAGGGAGCGACGCACTACACGCCGATCGGGTGGGACGAGGCCTTCGCCCTCGTGGGGTCCACCCTGCGGTCGCTGGCCAGCCCCGACGAGGCGATCTTCTACACCTCGGGCCGCACCAGCAACGAGGCGGCGTTCCTCTACCAGCTGTTCGCCCGCACCGTCGGCACCAACAACCTGCCCGACTGCTCCAACATGTGCCACGAGTCCACGTCCGTCGCGCTCGCCGAGGTCATCGGCATCGGCAAGGGCAGCGTCAGCCTCGAGGACGTCCACAACGCCGAGCTCATCATCATCGCGGGCCAGAACCCAGGCACCAACCACCCCCGCATGCTCACAGCCCTCGAGATCGCCAAGCAGCGCGGCGCCAAGATCGTCTCGGTCAACCCGCTCGCCGAAGCCGGTCTCGCGCGCTTCCGCAACCCGCAGACCCCGCGTGGCGTCTCCGGCGTCGGCACGGAGATGGCCGACCTGCACCTGCCGATTCGGGTCAACGGCGACCTCGCCCTCTTCCAGGCCCTCGGTTCGCTGCTCGTGGCCAAGGAGGACGCCGCCCGAGCGTCCGGACGGCCGGGGACGGTGCTCGACCTCGACTTCATCGAGCGCCACACCACGGGGTATGCGGCGTGGGCCGACCACGTACGCGCGGTCGACTGGGACGCCGTGGGCGTGGCGACCGGCCTCGACCGGGGCCCGATCGAGGAGCTCGCCGACCTGCTCGCCGCCTCCAAGGCCACCGTGACGTGCTGGGCGATGGGGATCACCCAGCACAAGAACGCCGTGGCGACGATCAAGGAGATCGCCAACGTCGCCTTCGCGCAGGGCAACATCGGCAAGCCGGGCGCCGGCCTGTGCCCCGTGCGGGGGCACTCCAACGTGCAGGGCGACCGCACGATGGGCATCTGGGAGAAGGCCCCGGACCACTTCCTCGACGCCCTCGGCCACGAGTTCCACTTCGAGCCGCCACGCGAGCACGGCTACGACACGGTCGACGCGATCCGGGCGCTGCGCGACGGCAAGGCCCAGGTGTTCATGGGGATGGGCGGCAACTTCGTGTCGGCCGTCCCCGACACCACCGTCGTCGAGCAGGGGATGCGCCAGGCGCGCCTCACCGTGCAGGTCTCGACGAAGCTGAACCGGTCGCACGTGGTCTGCGGGCGGACGGCGCTGATCCTGCCCACCCTCGGACGCAGCGAGCGCGACCGCACCGGTGGCCGCGAGCAGCGGGTCACGGTCGAGGACTCGATGTCGTCCGTGCACGCCTCGAAGGGCCCGCTCACCCCCGCCTCCACCTTCCTGCGGTCCGAGGTCGACATCGTGTGCGGCCTGGGGGAGGCGACCCGGCCCGGTGTGGGGGAGGTGCCGTGGGCCGAGTTCCGGCGCGACTACACGACCATCCGCCGGGCCATCTCGCGCGTCGTGCCGGGCTGCGAGGCGTACGCCGAGAAGGTCGACCAGCCGGGTGGTTTCGTCCTGCCGCACCCGCCGCGCGACTCGCGCACCTTCCCCACCGAGAAGAACGCGGCCATCTTCACGGTGAGCCCGATCGACATCCTGCACGTGCCGCCGGGCCGCCTTCTCATGCAGACGCTGCGGAGCCACGACCAGTACAACACGACGATCTACGGGCTGGAGGACCGCTACCGCGGCATCCACGGCGGCCGGCGGGTCGTGTTCGTCAACCCCGTCGACATCGCCGACCTCGGCCTGGCGGACGGCACCCTCGTCGACATCGTCAGCGAGTGGCGCGACGGGTCGGAACGCAGCGTCCCCCGCTTCCGGGTCGTGCCCTACGACACCCCGATCGGCACCGCCGCGGCCTACTACCCCGAGGCCAACCCGCTCGTGCCGCTCGACTCCACGGCCACGGGGAGCAACTGCCCCACGTCGAAGTCCCTCATCGTGCGCCTGGAGCCGACTGAGGAGGGGGAGCATGCGCGCGACCACGCCGACGGGGCGCCGGCGAGCGCGTGGGCGTCCCGCTCAGCGGGCGAGGACGGCGTCGTGGGGTCGGACGCCGGCCACAAGTCGAAGGCGGCGCCCTACCACCTCAGCTGACGGGGCAGGGGTCAGGCCGCGACCGCCTGCGGCGCACCGCCGCGTCGGCGGGTGCGCCCCCACAGAGCGGCCACGACCACGACGAGGGCCGCCGCGACCGCGGCCACGGCGGTGACGGAGGACAGCGGCGACCCCGAGACCCGCCCTACGGCGATCCACCCCAGCCCCCACGCCATCGCCAGGGCGACGGCATACCGGCCGCCGAGGGCCCGGGCCAGGACGACGCCGAGCCCGGCGGCGACGGCGAGCACCAGCACGGCGAGGACGTCGCTCACCGCGGCTCCCGGGTCCACCCCGGACGACACGAGCGCGGCCGTGACGTTGGCGCAGGTGGCGACGGCGACCCAGCCGAGGTACAGACCGAAGGTGCCGTCGACGACGACCCGCTCGAGGCGTCCCGAGGAGGGATGCGCGCCGAGCCGCCGCACCAGCACTCCGAGGGTCACGGCCAGGGCCAGGATGACGAGCACGCTCACCCAGATCCACCCCCTCTGCGTGACGAGCAGCCAGCCGGCGTTGAGCACCATGGACAGGGCGGCGAGCCAGCCGGTGGCGCGAGCGCGGGGGCTGGTGGCCGCCCAGGGCAGCCACTGCCACACGGTGTAGGCCAGCAGCCCGAGGTAGATGACCGACCAGATCGAGAACGCGGGCCCGGCTGGGGCGATGCGCGTGGCCTCGGCCGAGAGGGCGCCGCCCGACGACTCCTCGACCCGGGTGCCCAGCACCCCGACGCCGACGAGGGTCCCCGCCACACAGAAGATCTCGGCAGCGGTGACCCCCACCTGGCGCCGCCGGTCGGCGGCGGTCGGCCGGTCGGTGGACGGGTCGTGGTGGACGGGTGCCGTGGTCATGCCGCTCCTTCGGATCCGGAGCCAGCAGCGTACGTCGGCCGTCGGCGACCGGGCGGGACGAGGGCGGGTAGCCTCACGGACCACGTCGACGACAGGGTGGTCATGACGAACGATTTGCACCGGCTGGCGGCGCGCACCGTGATGGCCGCGTTCGTCGGCCCCGAGCTGCCCGGCTGGGCCCGGCAGCGGCTCGCCGACGGGCTCGGCGGGCTGTGCCTGTTCGGCAGCAACGTCACCGACCCCGGCGCACTGACTCGGCTGGTCGCCAGGATCCACGACTCCTCCGACGACGCGGTCGTGGCGACCGACGAGGAGGGCGGCGACGTCACCCGCCTCTACGCCCGGGTCGGCAGCCCCTACGCGGGCCATGCGGTGCTCGGCGCCGCCGACGACCTGGAGCTCACGCGCCGGGTCGCCTCCGACATCGGTCGCGAGCTGCGGGCCCTCGGGGTCGACCTCGACCTGGGGCCGGTGGCCGACGTCAACTCCAACCCGCTCAACCCGGTCATCGGCGTGCGCAGCTTCGGAGCCGACCCGGGTCTCGTGGCGCGGCATACCGCCGCCTGGGTGCGGGGTATGCAGGAGGCGGGCGTGGGCGCGTGCCTCAAGCACTTCCCCGGTCACGGCGACACGCGCACCGACTCGCACGTCGACCTGCCCGTGGTCGACGCCCCGATCGAGCTGCTGCGCCGACGTGAGCTCGTCCCCTTCGCGGGCGGCGTCCTGGCCGGCTCGGTCGCGGTGATGACCTCGCACGTGGTCGTGCGGGCCCTCGACCCGGACCGCCCGGCGACGTTCAGCCCCACGGCGGCCGCCCTGCTGCGCGCCGCGGCCGACGACGGCGGGCTCGGGTTCGACGGGCTCCTCGTCAGCGACGGGCTGGAGATGCGCGGGGCCAGCGGCGAGATCGGCCTTCCCGCCGCCGCCGTCCGCGCGCTGTCGGCCGGGGTCGACCTGCTCTGTCTGGGAGCCGACATCGACGACGGGCATGTGCGGGCCGTGCTGGAGGCGATCGTGGCGGCCGTCCGTGACGGGACGCTGCCCGAGTCCCGGCTCGTCGACGCCGCCGGCCGGGTCGACGACGCCCGACGGCGGCTCACCGCTCTGCGTGAGGCCGCCTCGACCGCCCGCAGCGCCTCGCCCGACGCCGCCTCGGCCAGCACCGAGGCGGCCCGCCGCGCGGTCACCGTCGACGGGGCGCTCCCCGACCTCGAGGGCGCTCAGGTCCTGCGGGTCGTCACTGCCGCC